>JACNHM010000171.1 GCA_014383605.1 Chloroflexota bacterium | reverse complement strand
ACGATAAGGTTACCACAAAGCTGTTCGGTTGTAAAAGTGCCGATTTTGGCCGGTTCAGAACGGTTTGGCCTCTGGTTGCACAACCGTTACGCTAGTTTGACACTCTGAGTGTCGATTTTGGCAACTAATGGTATTCCGCTCAAATAGTCGGATGAAATGCGAATCTGACTATGGTAGGAATCTAGCCATACACCTGGTTCAACCGAGAAAGTGTCAAGACGAAGCCGGTCGTCTTGCTCAGAAACGGTTTCGACTGTCGTTGACATCCCGGAAGCGGGGGCACATCTTTGAACGACATAGACTATGCACTGGCGAGATACCTCATCGAACACGTTTGCTTCTCCGAAGCTAAGGATACGCCTCAGAGAATGTTCTGTAAGCCACTCACGCCTCAGTGAGATAGCATACTTCTCTCGCAATACTGGATTGGGGAGGATGAAACTCTGATAACCATCTCTCCGGCAAAGCTGCAGGGCTCGGACCACAAATGCTATATACAGGTCCCAGTGACCTTCCAACACAGATGAACTGCGAAGAAGCTCAAGAATGGCCTTCCTATCAGTGGGCATTTCCTTTGTCATCGCCCAAGCATTTCGATAGGGCGGATTCCCGATCACCGCATCAAATCCTGGTTTCTCTTTCCACGTCGCCCGCTCCAGGTCGATGAAGGCCTCGGGGAATTCGAGCTTCCAGTGAAAGAATGCCTTATCAGCTGCAACGCGTTGCCCCAGTTCAAACTTCTCTAGAGCAGCCTTGTCGAAACTCGCCCGATCCTCGTCTGGCAGATAGGCTATCTGGGCCGCTCGACTAATGTTACCAAGTTCTGAGAATTCCGTCGAGAGCACGACGTTCAGGCGCTCCTTGGTCGGTCTTATCCATTCCTGGCTTTCCTTGTACAGCCGATAACTTTCTTCCACCTCGCTGGCATTGCTGTCAGTCAAGGAGGAAATGCGCACCATAGCAGTCAGCGTGCGCAGAACATCGCCCCACCGTTCCGAGCCTGGGGCTATGTATTTCTCGATGTCCCACACACCGATGAGGGAATTTCCCCAACGCAGGTGGTGGTCTAGGAAACTGAGTGGCGCGCCGACAGTAAATGAGTGAAGCCATAGACTCACCTTTGCCAACTCCACCGCCATAGGATTCAGGTCCACGCCATAGATGCAGCGTTTCATCACCAGGCGGGTCAGCAAGGCGGTGTCGTCCAGCCGTCTCTCATCCACGGCGATACCCTGTCTGCCCATCTCGGCCAGGATCTCGTCCTGCAGGCGCTCGATGAGTTGCTGGATGGGGTTCCATTTCCAGAGGACGTGGGGGTGATCGTCGTGGTAGGTCTGCATGCGCTGGATGATGCCGTCGGTCAGGTGATCCACAGCATTGACCAGGAAATGGCCGGAGCCCATGGCGGGATCGCAGACCTTGATGCCCAGGAAGGCTTCGCGGGCCTGGCGCTCGGCTTCGTCCAGTCGTTCCCTCAGCAAGCCGACGGCTGTTGTGTCGGAGGTACGCTGAAGCTGGCGACGGAGGTCGGCGCAGCGATCCATGGCGGCGGCGAAGCGGGCCTCCCGCTCGTCCAGGATGGGCTCCAGGGTGTGCTGAACGATGTACTTGACGATGTAGTCGGGGGTGTAGTAGGAACCGCTGGCTTTGCGCTCTCCTTTGTCGTTGATGAGTTCGACCCTCACCCCCGGCCCCTCTCCCAAGGGGAGAGGGGAGATGTGCAGCTTGTTCTCCAGCAGTCCCTCGTAGATGGCGCCCAGGTTGCGCACGCTGATGTAAGCATAGTCCACCGGCTGGCCGGCATCGCGTATCAGGGTATCCACGGCGCGGGCCACGACGCGGTCGCTGAGCTTGTGCTCTTCCAGGAAGCGGTTTTCGGGGCTGGCGGGGTTGAAGAGGCCGCCATTGTAGCGGGGAATGCCCAGGCTGGGGTCGCCCTGATCCACACGGTGGAAGAGAGCCAGCAGGGCATCGTATTTGCCAGTCGCGTGGGTGGCGTCGCTGGGGGACTGCTTGCTGTCCAGCCGCGCGGCGGCCCACTGGGCCAGGGTGGTCAGGCTCTGCTCGCGGTAGCCGGGATGGCTCACCGGCAGCAGGCCGCGGGCCTCGCCGTAGAGCAGGAAGAGGAGCTTGTAGAGCAGGCTGAGCGTGGCCTGGTAGATCTCGCGCAAGCTCTCTTCGGTTTCCTGGCGGATGGCCTGCTGGTGGTAGCGGTAGGCCACGAAGCCGCCAGCGATCTCGGGTATCACCCGCTCGAAGACCAGCTCTTTCAGCTTGTCGCTGATCTGGCGGGCGTAGGTGGCCGAGCCTTCGTGGACACGCTGGACGAAGGACTTGCCCTGGTAGTGAGGGTCGGGCTGGAAACCGTCACTCCGGAAAAAGAGCCACCAGCGGCGGAACTGATCCATCTGGATGGGGCTGGGCTCGGCGCCATCGGGCAGGAAATCGAACACCAGGCCCAGGTCCACCTCATAGAACTCGCTGGCGGTGCTGCTCACCTCGCGGCTGTAGAGGCGCCAGATCAGGCCGTTGGTCAGGATGCCCCAGGGCACGCGCGTGCCCACCAGGTAGCTGACCATCTGGTGGCTGGGGTTGCTGCCCACCTTCCAGGTGTTGCGGCCGCTGACGTCCTTCTGGCTGAGGGGGCGGCCCCAGTACTTGGCCTCGGCGATGGCCAGGGCGCGGCTGTAGAAGGGGTCGTCCTGGCCCAGATAACGATCAGCCTCCGCCTTTGCCTCAACGCTTCCAAAGAGGGCATAGTCAGGCCGGGTGATCCGTCCTCCCTTCCTGGCCTTGGGCTGGACGGTAAACGTCCAGCCCAGCGCCTTCAGCATGGGCCTGACGAACTCGTCCTCGGTCTGCGCTTCGTTCCAATTCTGGCCATACTGGCGGGCTTTCTGCCACAGGGCACGCACGGCCGCAAACGTGGGAAGGAAATCCTCCGCCCACTCCCGATGGTCGGGCAAACGGGTGTCCAGGTAGTGGCGAGAGAAGAGGGTCTTGGACTGCGCTTCGTCCCTGCGGGGCCGGGGAACAGGCGCAGGGGGTTGGCGGGGCGGTGGCCCGTCGGATGGCGGCGGCCCCGGCGGGAGTGGGAGTTCGGGGGGCAGCGACTCTGGCATCACATCCTCCGCTTCGGGATGCTCCTGGAACAGCGGCCCCGTAGGCACCAGATCCACGGCCACGAGTTGGCCGTCGCGGCGGCGCTCAAGGGCCAGGACTTCAGGGGTTTCTTCGACCGGCGGCATCTCTGGGGTCGCTTCGGGTTCAGCCTCCTGGCCGTAGAACAGTTGGATCGGTTCGGTGCTATGGGTCACGCCAGGCAGCGCAGCGAGGATGGCTGCGACGTAGGCAGGATTGAAGTCGGAAAATTGTCGGCGGATTTCCGCACGGCTGATAGCCCTCTCTTCGACAAGATGTTCCCAAGCCGGCTCAATCTCCTTACGCTGGATGGTTCTGCGATTCCCCGTCGTTCCCACCATGATTTTCACTTGCCGCTCTCGGACTTCATCCACTGTGAAGGGGTTGTCCTCCTGCAATGTACGGAGTTCCTGGCCAACCAATTCCTCAATCATCTCCCCAAACTGTTGACGCCGTTCTCGAGTTCTTGCTGCTTTGTAGCCCGCTCTTTCCTCAGGTGGTAGCTCAGCCTCTCGCTCACGGCGAGTCTCGGCTGCCTTGCGCGCCGCGGCCTGTCTCTTGGCCTCATCGTACCATGCCCCTCGCTTCTCCCGCCGCTCCACTTCCTCTTCGGTCTGATACACCGCCTTCACATCGCGCAGGTCGGGATCGTAGCTCCAGTAGCCATCACCGACGGGATCGAAGCACAGGCGTTGGGAGAGTTCGGAGAAGACCGTGCCCGGCGCGCAGCGACGCACCAGGTTGGCGGCGCTGTAGAGGGTGCGGGCGTGGACGTGGCCCTGGGGATGCAGACGGGCCAGCTCAGGAAACAGGTCGCACATGACCTCGAAGACAGGCTTGCCCACCTGCTCGGCTTCCAGCCACAAGGCCTCCACGTCCTCGAAGCGGGTCTCGGCGATGAGCATCAGGGGGTCGTACTTGTAGGGAATGGCGCGGTTCTGCCACTGGAACACAAGCCGTCCGTCTTTCACTCGAGCTATGCGCACTGGCTCTTCCTGGGGCTGCGGAAGGGGGACGACGTCCACGATCATTTCCAGGGGGTTCCCGGTGGTCTCCAGTTGGATGCAGGCCCCTGCCCAGATCAGGTTGTCGTCGTACCAGGCCTTCAGCCCCCAGGCGTACCTGTCCTCGTGCATCACCCAGGCGGGCATCCGTTCCCCGCTCCGCCCACCAATGAAGGTGATCTGAGTGCGGGGTCCGTCACCCCGTGGAAAGACGCGGCGAGTCCGGCTGGTCAAGGGAACAGTTCCGGCAACCCTGTGGGCGAAGTTCAACACGAACTCCAACGACGGCAGGCGCTCGACCCCTGGCAATGGCTGGCTGCCGACCGCGCCGGTCTCCTCGCTGCCCTCGCTGCCCTCGTCATCAATGGCTTGCTCGATGGCCTGCAGTTCCCTGTGCAGATAGCGGTACTGGCGTGTATAGGGCACGGCGGGGATGGCCAAACGCAAGGGTTTCTGCACGACTTCTGGCGGCTCCAGCGCCGCCAGGAACCACAGCGGCGTGTCCACTGTGCCCACGTTGTCGAAGCGCGGGTCATGCGACAGGGCATGATTCCAGGAGAACTGCCGCACGAAGTCCTCGTTCTGCTGGGGCATCTCGGGCAGCGGGGTCAGGCGGTGCAGAGGAAGCGGCTTCCTGGCGCGCTCTATCTGCCTGGCGGCGGCGGCCAGGGCATCGTCGGAACCCGTGACCAGCAGTGCGGGCACAAACCACTCCTGGCCGAAGCGGATGAAACGGTCGTCGGCGCCCAGTTGCTGGGCCAACTGGCGCAAGACATAACCCTGGAACTGCTCGAAGACCTGGCCAGGGGCGATGTACTCATCTGTGCGGGGCAGACCCCAATCCTGGCCGACTATCTGCTCCATGGGAATGGGTTTCCAGTCGGCGAAGCCCTGTTGGGCACTGGCGAAGTACTCCTTGCTTTCGGCCTTGGCGCCCTCTCCGACGCGAACACGGATGGCCTCGCACTGGCCGTAGCCCTTCATCCAAAGATCGCGCTTGCCGGTGACCACACCCTGAGCGCAGAGAAACTCCCTCTGGCGCGGAACCTTAACCACAATCCTCTGCCCGACATCAAACTGCAGACGCGGATCATAGGGCCATACCTCGACTGCGCCCTCTGCGATGCAGGCCTCTTCCTGCCGGCAACGGCGCTCGACGAGATCGTAGGCCAGGAAGGCCGCCGTCTGGGGAATGCCGGCATCGAGGATGAACTGGTGCAGATGGTCCAATTCGGCAGCAGTGAGAGCGAAGGAGCGCCAGTATTCTTCTGTGAGAAGGGCTTGCCTGTCCAGAGCCATGGTTATACCTCCCACCCTAACTTCTCGCCGCTCGCCAGTTGCTGCACTCCCTTGGACAACAGCACGGGCACGCGGTAACTCACCTCGCCGTCGTCCCCCTCGGGTGTGAAAGAGGCTTGCTCCCAGGCCAGGTATCCCTCGGCGGCCAGTCTTTCGAACAGCTCCCACACCGTATCTTCCTTCTTGCGCAGCCGCTCCAGCCGCCCGAAGAATTCGATGTCCCGCAGGTTGCGTCCCCGCCGCCGCTCGAAGTAGTCGTTGCCTGTCAGCAGCCGCACGAGGGTCTTCAGGCCAAAGGGGTACTTGCGCCCTTCCCGCTCCTGATTCCAGAACACCGTCTCCAGGATGGTGTAGGCCGGATCGAACACCATGCTGGCGTCCACGATGTCGTTTCCGGTCACGTGATCCCAGGGCAGGCCGCCAGAGCGGCAGTTATCGCACATGGCGCAACGGGAGGGGGCGGCGGGGTCGCCGAAGTAGCGCAGGATGAAATGGCGGCGGCAACGTCCTCTGGGCAGGTGGGCGTAGTCAATCATGCGCCGCAGCTTTTTCTCCCGCTCGTCATAATGGCGGCGGATCTCGTCCTGGCGCAGGTTGTAGGAGGGCGAGGCCAGGAGCGCGGGCTGGCGGATCAGGGTGTAGCCTCTGTCCCAAGAGCGGAAGCTGAGCAGTCCTTGGGCCGTCAGGTCGTTGAGGATGTCTTCCAACTGGGACACGTCCACTCCGATCAGGTGGGCGGTCTCCAGCAGATTGACCTCGTTGCGGCTGCCGCGTCCGTAGCGAGGCAATGAGGCCAGGAAGCGTTCCATCATCTCTTGTGTGCGCTGGTTCTGGCCGCGCAAGGCGGCGTGAAACTCGTCCTGAGACAGGAAGATATGCAACACGCCCCACACCGTGAAATCCTCCTCACGGGCCACGTAGCCGGCCTGTTCCAACAGATGGACGATGACGCGCAAGTCCTGCTCCTCGATGCCCTGCGCGGTTTCCACCTTGCTGGGACTCAGACGGATGGTGTCCGAGGGAGCGGTTTTGCACAGACTGAAGACGGCGCCCACGGCCTGGGGGTCGGGCAGCGAAGTGGAGCGGAAGTAGTCGTGGATGCCGCGGTCCGACTTGTGGTACAGCAGCACGCAATAGGCTGTCTCTCCGTCGCGGCCGGCCCGCCCGGCCTCCTGGTAGTAGGATTCCAGGTCGCCGGGCATGTCGTAGTGGATCACGTAGCGGATGTTGGGCTTGTCAATGCCCATGCCGAAGGCTTTGGTGGCCACCACGACGTCCATCAGCTCCTCGTCAAACATCTCCTGCACCTGGGCACGGTCGTAGGCGTTCATCTTGCCGTGATAGGCCTGCGCCCGATAGCCGACCCAGCGCAGGCGGTTGGCCACTTCCTCGGCTGTGCCCGTGGCCGCCGTGTAGACAATGGCCGGCCCCACCTGATCGTGTAGAATGCGCTGCAGGGTGGGGAACTTCGCGGTCAGATAGCGCGGTTTGTAGACCTGGAGATAGAGGTTGGGCCGATCAAAGGTATCGGCCTTGACGACTGGTTGGGCCAGCTTGAGCTGGGTCTCGATGTCTTGGCGGACATTCTCGGTGGCCGTGGCCGTCAGGGCGACCACGGGTGGGCGTTGGGGCATGGCCTCCACCACCTTGTCCAGGTACAGGAAATCGGGGCGGAAGTCGTGGCCCCACATGGAGACGCAGTGAGCCTCGTCCACGACCAGTTGCACCACCTGGCAGTGGCGCAGTGTGTGCATCAGCGCGGGATCGCGGAAGCGTTCCGGCGAGACATAGACCAGCCTGAGATCACCGGCGCGCATGCGCCGGTAGACGTTCTGGCGGTCGCTGGCCCGCTGGCCGGACACGATGTAGTCCACACAGTGCAGCTTCTTCTGACGCAGGCCGTCCACCTGATCTTTCATCAAGGCGATGAGGGGCGAGACGACCACGGTCAGCCCGTCGCGTAGCAGGGCGGGCAACTGGAAGGTCAGCGACTTGCCGCCGCCGGTGGGCATGAGGCCAATGACGTCCCGCCCGGCCAGCACGGCCTTCAGCACCTCTTCCTGTTTGGCGCTCTTGAAGCCGTCAAAATCGAAGAAGTCTTTCATGGCCGCCAGGATGTGGGGCCGCGCCGCCTGGTACGCCGCCTCATCCAGGTAGAGCGCCGGCAGGGTGTACTGGCGCAACTTGGCGTCAAAGTCGGTCTCGACGCGGTCCTTCAGGGCCTCGACGAAGGCATCCTGATCGGTGATGCCCATGAAGGCGGCGATAGCCGCGTACAGGGCCTTGCGGCTGCCCTCGACACGGGGATCGCGGGCGTAGCCGGGCAGGGAGTCGAATAGATGCCAGGCGTAGCTCTTGGAATGGATGCGCTTGTCGAAGAGCATCACCACGCCCTGGTCATCGGCCCGGCGCAGCAGCCGCCCGAAGCCCTGTTTGAAGAGGATGACCATCAGGGGCAGGACAAAGCTTTCGAAGGAGCGTCCCTCGCCGTACTCCTGCATCCTGGCCTGGAGCAAGGGCTCGAAGAACATGGGGAAAGGCAGCTTCTCCATCAGCACATAGCTCAGCTTCTCGCCCGGAACGTCCAGCCCTTCCCAGAAAGAGCGCAGCCCCAGCAATACTGAGCGCTCGATGTTGCGGAAGTCCTCCTGCAGTGCCCGCTTGCTGGCTCCTTCCTCCTGGGCCAGCACGGGGATGCTGTGAGCCTCGACATCTTCTTTGATGGCGTCCCTGGCCTCCAGCATGCGATCCCTGGCGGCGAACAGCAGCAAGGCGTTGCCGCCGACAAAAGGCAGGAAGTCGCGCAGTTCGGCGTGCAGCTCGTCTTTGAACTGATCCATTCCCTTGGGGGTGGGTTCAGCGGCGAAGTAGTTGGGCAGGGCCAGCAAGGCGCGATGGTCGTAGTCGAAAATGGGGGGCAGCTTGACCGTGTCGTCTGGTCGCAGATGTGCTGCCAATCCCAGCCGATCCACGAAGAAGTCAAAGCCCTCGGCCGTGGTCATCGTGGCCGAGGTGAGCACGCAGGCGTGGAGTTGGGAGTACAGCAACTCTTGCAGGGCTGCACCGACGCGCAAGGGCGCACACTTCGCCGCCCACTGCACCCAGTGGTGATCGCCTGCGGCCTTCTCAGTGGCCTCCAACCAGTAGACGTGCCGGGTATTGCCGGCGGCCAACAGCCGGTCGAACACCACGCGCAGATCGTAGAAGCGTTGATGCAATCCCGCCACTTCGTCGAGCCAGCCGGTTTCAGGGGGCAGGGAGGCGGTGTTGAGTGCTTCGCCTACCTTGCCCAGGGCAGCGACCACACTGTCCATTTCCTCGCAGATCATGCGCCGGGCCTGCTCCAGGTGGTGGGCCTGACGGTGGTTACGCACGTCGGTCATCAGTTGCAGCTTGCCCCCGTACTTGTCGTGGACACGTTGCCCGCGCCGCTGGAAGTAGTCCAGGATGTGGCTTCCAAAGTCCTGGCTCAATCGTCCCAGGGTGGCGCGGGCGGCCAACAATTGCCGGGCGGTCTTTTCGGCGTCTCCGCCCAACTGGAGGGCCAGCAAGCGAGGGACGAACCCCCGCCGTGTGATAGGGTTGTACAGACGGTTGAGCAGGTTGTTGAACACGCTTCCGGACGCTTCCTGGGTGAGGAAGCCGGTGATGGCCTCTTCGAGGTTATGCGCCTCATCCATCACCAGGTTGCGCACCCCTATCTGGCCCAACTTCTCCCAGTCCTTGCTGACCAACAGGGCATGGTTGACCACGATGATCTGGGCAGTTGGCGCTCGCCCGTAGGTGCGGTACAGCAGGCACTGGTCGGCGTAGGCACAACGACGGGGATGGCACCTCTCGGCGTCGCCGGCTATCTCGGCCCGGAGGTCAGCGAAGATGGGGTAGGTGCTCTCCAACCAGTAGGTCAGCTCGGACAGGTCGCCATCCTCTGTATGAGACAGCCAATGGAGGATGTAGAGCAAGCAGACGGCCTGGTCCTCGCTGTCTTCGGCGGGGTCGAATTCAGCGTAGAGCCTGGCTAACTGGTTGAGGCAGACGTAGTTGGCTCGCCCTTTGAGCACCTGGTAGGTGAAGGCGAACCCATACCCCTGTAGGGTTTCCTCGATCTGACGGCGCAGTTGATCTTGCAGATTCTTGACGGTTGTGGAGATAAACACCCGCTCGCCCGTGGCGCGGGTATAGTCAATGGCCGGCAACAGGTAAGCCAGGGTCTTGCCCGTGCCCGTAGCGGCCTCGATGATCTTGAAGCGTCCTTCCTCAAGCGCTGCACAGACCTGCTCAGCCATCTGAGCCTGTTCATCACGGGCTTCGTACCTCTCGCCCAGAGCCTGGTGCAGCTTGCCCCCTTGACGGTAGTAGCCCAGCACTCGTTGCCGGTCAAATGGCGCACCCACCGGGGACGGAGGCGGCGGTGAGATGGCGGGGACACATCCCTTGATGTCCAACGGCTCGCGGCCCGGTATCAGGCCAGGCCTTGTGATCAGGTTGGACAGGAGGTATCGTTCGGGCGGCAATAAGCGCAGCCACTCGCAGAGGACAGGAGCGTCGAGTCCGTTCAGGTCGTCCAGCAGCCTACGGAAAAGGTACCAGGTGACGATCACGTCGTAACGAGCGTCGTGGTACGTCTTGCCTTGAGCTGCGAAACGATGCAACACGTCCTGGAAGGCGGATTGAGATTCGTAGTCAGGGGGCAACAACTCGTCGCGCAACGTCTGCAGGCGATGAGCGGGAAGTGTGGGGTGCAACAATACGGCCAGTTCCAGTGTGTCCAGCACGGGGTTAAGGATGTCCCCTTGATGGCACTGCACCTGCGAGGCGTAGCGGACGAAACTGGAGTCGAAGCGGGCGTTGTGGGCTACCAGCGGCAGGTCAGCGACGAACTGCTGGAATTCGGCGATGGCCTGGTGCAAGGGCACAGCCTGTGCAAATTCCTCTTCAGTGACGTGAGTCTTGTGGCGAATGACGAGGGGAATGTGGCGGTCGAGTTGAACATAGCGATAGAACGTGGCGTGGTGAGGAGGGGGCTGGCCAGCGGTGATCTTGAGCGCGGCGATCTGGTAGATGTCGGCGCTACGGTAATCCAGCCCGGTGGTCTCAACGTCGAAAACGACGTACGAGGATAACCGGGCGAGGGGCAAGGTGCCGGTGGGAAGAAGTTCGTACGGGGAGCGTGGTAGGGTACGCTTCTGGACTGCGGTCGCGGAAGCGAGGGGGGTATCCTGTTGAGCCTCGACAATGGCCCGCAGGCAGTAGCGGCCACGGGCCACAGGCACAAAAACATCCGTATGGCTGAGCACTCTGCCGATGCTGGCGACACTGGACTGTAAGCCGTGTTGGCGCAGCTCAATCTCCAACTCATCCGGGGTCAAGCCATGGGGATGAGTCTTGAGCAGCTTCTGGATATGCTGGCCGAGAGGAGAGTCGGGTGTCAACATGATAGCCACCCAGCGAGCTCTTACAGAACGTCGTCCTGGACTTGCTCAGGAAGGGGCATGAAAGCGAATCACGCCCCCTTCCCGGCCTCATGAGAGGGCATCCTGGATTCGGTGCAGGATCTCATCCATAAGTTGAGTCAGCGTCGGCGCCGGGAAAACCTGCACGCCGGCCGGTGTGTGCTTGTGCTCCGTTTGTGGCAGCGAGGGGCGATGGGTAGCGTTATCGTAGCGGAAGATGAGCTCCTGGTGTGCATCTTGGTAGTGATAGCCATACATCAGCCTGGGTTCGAATTCGGTGGTGTCCACGAACTCCCGGAAGTGCAACTCCGATGCATCGTTGAACTGGAGCAGGCCAGAGATGAAGCCTCGCACCGAAGATCGCTGATCTATCCGGATGCTGACCAGCGCCGCTTCGCCTGTCGCCACCGCAGTATCCAAAACACCCTGGATCGCTCGGGCATATTCAGGGAAGTTGATAGCGGGCATGCTCTAACTCCATCAGTTCGGTCTCCAGCCCCTCCAGCAATTGGGCTTCCCCAGCCCATTCTACATATTCCAGATCTCCGCCCTCGAGGTCCTCGGCGGTCATCTCCT
>JACNHM010000275.1 GCA_014383605.1 Chloroflexota bacterium | reverse complement strand
GGCTCGACCTTCGGAGGCAATCCGCTGGCCTGCGCCGCTGCCCTGGCCGCCATCCACACTATTGAGGCAGAAGCCCTGCCGCAACGAGCAGCGGAGCTGGGGGCCTATTTTCTCTCGCACCTGAGCGACCTGGGCTCGCCCCTCATTCGAGAGGTACGGGGACTGGGGCTGATGGTGGGCGTCGAGTTGAAGCGCCGGGTCGGTCCCTATCTGGCAGCATTGATGGAACGAGGGGTGCTGGCCCTTTCGGCTGGGCCGATCGTGATGCGCTTCCTGCCACCGCTGGTCATCAGCCGGGAGGAGTTGGGGACCGTCGCCTGGACAGTGGAAGAGGTGCTGTCGTCTGGAGGGAGCAAAAATGGATGAATTGGCGTTGCTGCGGGAGATGCTGGAAATCTACAGCCCTTCGGGGAAAGAAGGGGAGATGGCGGCCTACCTGGTGACGCAGATGAGGGCTTTGGGCTTCCACGCCTACCAGGACGCGGTGGGCAATGCCATCGGCGTGATAGGAGAAGGCGAACGGGAGATCGTTCTGCTGGGGCATATAGACACCGTCGAAGGATTTATCCCCATCCATCTGGAAGATGGCCGCCTCTACGGGCGAGGGGCGGTGGACGCCAAGGGACCACTGGCTACTTTCCTCCTCGCCGCAGCGCGAGTGGGGCCTTTGCCGGACAAGCGCATCGTGGTGGTGGGCGCCGTTGAAGAGGAGGCACATTCAAAAGGGGCGCGTTACCTGCTGAACAGCTTCTCTCCCCAGATGGCGATCATCGGCGAACCGAGTGGGTGGCAGCACGTGACCCTGGCTTACAAAGGCCGCCTGCTGGTGACCTATCGCCTGGCCGCGCCCACGCGGCACAGCACGGCGCAGGGATCGTCGGGCTCCGAGCGAGCCGTCGCGTTCTGGAACCACTTGATGGATTACGCCCAAGAGTTCAACCAGGGCGAGCGCTTTCGCTTCCACACCCTGGATTCCTCCCTGCACCGCATCACCGCGCACAACGGCGGCTTCGAGGAAGAAGTGACCATGGACATGACCCTGCGCATCCCCTTCGGCCTGGACGTGCCCTCGCTGAAGGAACACATGCGGCAGTGGGCCAACGGAGCCGCCGTCGGCTTCAGCGGAGAGGACGCGCCCTACAAGGCGGGCAAGAACAATCCCCTGGTGAGGGCCTTCCTGCGGGCCATCCGCGCCAGGGACGGACGTCCCACCTTCAAGCTGAAGCTGGGCACTTCGGACATGAACACCGTCGGCCCGGTGTGGGATTGCCCCATCGTGGCCTACGGCCCCGGCGACTCCTCCCTCGACCACACGCCGGAGGAGCACGTCCTCGTGGAGGAGTTTTACCAGGCGATAGAGGTGATGGAGGAAGTGATACGTAAAACGTGATGCGTGATGCGTGTTCCGTCAAACGTCAAACGTGATTAAGGAAGGAGATGAACGATGAAGAAGGTTGTTTTGGCCTATTCGGGCGGATTGGATACGTCGGTGATTCTGGTCTGGCTAAAGGAACGCTACGGCTGTGAGGTGATCACCTTCACCGCCGACCTGGGCCAGGAAGAGGAGTTGGAGGGGCTGGAGGAGAAGGCTCTCTCCACGGGAGCCAGCAAAGTCTACATCGAGGACTTGCGCGAGGAATTCCTGATGGAATACGCCTTCCCCACCATGATGGCCGGGGCTATTTACGAGCGGCAATATCTGTTGGGCACGTCCTTTGCCCGCCCACTCACCGCCAAACGGCAGGTTGAGATCGCCGAGCTGGAGGGCGCCGACGCCGTGTCCCACGGCTGCACGGGCAAGGGCAACGACCAAGTGCGCTTCGAGTTGACCTACAAGGCGCTCAATCCCCGGCTGAAGGTCATCGCCCCCTGGCGGGAATGGGACATCCGCTCGCGGGAGGATGCGCTGGCCTACGCCGCGGCCCACGACGTGCCAGTGGCGACCACCGAGCGCTCCATCTACAGCCGCGACCGCAACATCTGGCACCTGAGCCACGAGGGCGGCATCCTGGAAGACCCCTGGCAGGAACCGGAGGAGGAGATGTTCGTGCTCACCGTGGCGCCTGAGGCCGCGCCCGACGAGCCGCTCTACCTGGAGATTGATTTCAAGGAGGGCATACCCAAGCGCATAAATGGCGTAGCCTACGGTGCGGTGGAGCTGCTGACCCGGCTGAATGAGCTAGGCGGCGCGCACGGCGTGGGGCGGGCGGACCTGGTGGAGAACCGCCTGGTGGGGATGAAGTCGCGCGGCGTGTACGAGACCCCCGGCGGCACCATTCTCTACACCGCCCACCGCGCCCTGGAGAGCATCTGCCTGGACCGGGAGACGCTGCACTACAAGGACGTCGTCGCCCAGCGCTACGCCGAGCTGGTCTACTACGGCCAGTGGTTCACGCCGCTGCGAGAGGCGCTGGCTGACTTCGTGCGCAAAACGCAGGAGCCTGTCACCGGCACGGTGCGCCTCAAGCTGTACAAGGGAAGCTGCGCGGTGGTCGGGCGAAAGTCCCCCTACAGCCTCTATCGCGAGGACTACGCCACCTTCGGCGAGGAGGACGTCTACGACCAGGCAGATGCCGAGGGCTTCATCAACCTCTTCGGCCTGCCGCTGAAGGTCAAGGCGCTGCTGGATATCGAGGGAGTGGGGATCTCCGGCTATCGCTCGCCCAACTACAGCAAGTTCAAACGAGACTGATTGGAGGTTGGAGGTTGGAAGTTGGAAATTGGAGGTTGGAAACCAGCTTCCAGCATCCAATTTCCAACATCCAACATCCAACTTCTAACTTCCAGCATGTGGGGAATGACAAGGGGAAATTATGAAACTATGGGGCGGACGGTTCGAGGGATCCCCTGACGATCTCATGGAGCGCTTCAACGCCTCCATCGGCTTCGACTGGCGGCTGTGGGCGGCTGACATTGAGGGCAGCATGGCCTACGCCAGGGCGCTGGAACGCGCCGGGCTGCTCACCGCTGACGAAGTGGATCGGCTCATCCAGGGGTTGGAGGCAGTGGCGCGGGAGTTCGAGGCCGGCGAGTTCGAGATCAAGCCTTCGGACGAGGACATCCACACCGCCGTCGAGCGGCGGCTGGGGGAGTTGGTCGGCGACCCTTCGACGGGCTCAGGGCAGGGAGTAGCGGGCAAACTACACACCGGCCGTAGCCGCAACGATCAGGTGGCTACCGACCTGCGTCTCTACCTGATGTGGGAAATCCCAGACCTGCGCCAGCACCTCAGCAACCTACAAGAAGCCATCCTCGCCAAGGCAGAGCAACACCTGGAGGTCATCATGCCCGGCTACACGCACCTGCAACGGGCGCAGCCGGTGCTGTTCAGCCATTGGCTGATGAGCTACTTCTGGATGCTGCAGCGGGATCGGGAGCGGCTGGACGACCTGGAGAAGCGCGTCGCCGTGCTGCCGCTGGGCGCGGGCGCGCTGGCCGGCCACTCCCTGGGCATTGACCGCCGATTCTTGGCCGCTGAGCTAGGCTTCCAGGCAGTCTGCGAAAACAGCCTGGACGCCGTGTCGGACCGCGACTTCGTGGCCGAGTTCCTGTTCTGGGCCGCGCTGCTGCAAACGCACCTCAGCCGCCTGGCCGAGGACCTGATCTTATGGTCGTCGGCGGAGTTCGGCTTCGTGGAGCTGGACGACGCCTACGCCACCGGCTCCAGCCTGATGCCGCAAAAAAAGAACCCCGACTCGCTGGAGCTGCTGCGGGGCAAGGTGGGGCGAATGGTGGGGCATCTGGTGGCCTTGCTGACCACCCTCAAGGGGCTGCCTTCGACCTACAACAAGGACCTGCAGGAGGACAAGGAGCCGCTGTTCGATGCCCTGGACACCCTGAAGCTGGCGCTGCCGGTGGCGGCGGGCGTGGTGCGCACTTTGAAGGTCAATACCGAAGCCATGGCAGGCGCGCTGGACGACGCCATGTTAGCCACCGACTTGGCTGACTGCCTGGTGCGCCACGGCGTTCCCTTCCGCCAGAGCCACGAGCTAGTGGGCCGGACGGTGCGGCGGGCCGAGGCGCTGGGCCTGTCGCTGCGCGAGCTACCGCTGGCCGAGTTCCAGGCTATCTCCGAAGCCTTCGAATCCGACCTCTACGCGGTCTTCGACCACCGCCGCTCAGTGGAGGCCAGGGACTCCTACGGCGGCACGGCAACGGCGGCCGTGCAGGAGCAGATGGAGAGGGCGCGACAGTTGTTGGACGAAAACTGAGAGATTGATAGCTTGCTGACTCCGCATTCGCCTCTTTAATCCTCGCGATAGTGACAACCCCGGCTTACCTTGTTCTCCCAGGCGGCACCGGCAACAATCAACGCCGCCAACACACTGTTCCGCAAACCGATCAGTCCATCGGTCAGCCTGGTGGCCCGATAGAACTTGTCAATCTCCACCTGCAAATGGCTCAGGTCGTCAATAGCCCGTTCCAGCCGCCGGGCGCTACGCACCAGCCCCACATAGTTCCACATGATGCGTTTGATGGTGTCCATGTCCTGACGGATCAGGGCCGGGTCGGGCGGATGGAGGCCGGTGTCCACCCACAGGGGGATGTCGGCCGGCTCCACCTCGAGTGGCTCGTCTAAAGTGCGCCGGATGTCCTGTGCCGCCCGGCTGCCCCAGACCAACCCCTCCAGTAGTGACGCGCTCCCCAGCCGGTTGGCCCCGTGCACGCCGGTGCAGGAGACCTCGCCGGCGGCATACAGATGGCGCAACGAGGTGCGGCCCCATTCATCCACCCAAACCCCGCCACAGAGGTAGTGGGCCGCAGGCACCACCGGGATCAGGTGCTTGGTGATGTCAATACCGTAGGCCAGACACTGGGCATGGATGTTGGGAAAGCGCCTCCTGATCTCGTCGGCTGCCAGGTAAGAGCGCAAATCGAGGTAGACACAAGGGACTTTGGTCTCCAGCATCTGCTGATGGATGCTACGGGCCACTACATCACGCGGGGCCAGGTCCTTCCACTCCGGGTCGTACTTCTGCATGAACGCCCGGCCCTCTTCATCCACCAGCCGGGCACCCTCCCCCCGCACCGCCTCGGAGATGAGGAAACGAGGCGCATCGCGGTGGTAGAAGGCAGTGGGATGGAACTGGACGTATTCGGTCTGGATGATGCGCGCCCCAGCTCGGTGGGCCATAGCCAGCCCATCGCCGCGGGCCCGCTCGGGGTTGGTGGTGTGCAGGTAGATCTGGCCCAAGCCGCCGCTGGCCAGGATTGTCTTGCGGGCCAGGCAGGTGATCACCTGCCCCCGGCGCTGGTCGAAAATGTAGGCTCCTATGCAGGAGACCGGGTCGTAGATCGCCAGCGGATTGCGGGAGTGGTGGGCCGGGGTCAACAGGTCCACAGCCGTGTGCTCCGAGAGGAGGGTGACGTCAGGGCATGCCTGTAGCGCTTCGATCAGCCGCTCCTCGATGGCCCGGCCAGTGGCGTCGGCAGCGTGCAGGATGCGCTCGGTGGAATGGGCCGCTTCGCGGATGTATTCCAACTCCTCCCCAACCGTCTCACTGAAGGCAACCTCCAACCGCTCCAGCAGGATCTCCCGCAGAAGGCGCGGCCCCTCCTCGGCCAGGATGCGCACAGCGACCGGGTTGTTCACCCCCGCGCCAGCCCGCAGGATATCCTGAGCCAGCAGTTCGGCCGAATCCTCAGGGCCTCGGGCGATGATCCCCCCTTGGGCGTAGAAGGTACTGGACTCGTGGGGATCTTGGGTGCTGGTCACCCCCGTCACCTGGATGGCCGGATCCTCCACCAGGCGCAGCGCAGCCACCGCCCCGGCGATGCCGCTGCCGATGATGAGAACATCGGTCATCACCTGGTTTGAATGACCGGATCCTGACGAACCAACGTTCCTTTGGTCATTGGTCATTGAGTAATTGGTCATAGTCGCAACATCCGCTCCAGCGCCAGGTTGGCCCAGCGGGCCGTTTCGGCCGGCACCTGCACCTGTCCCACGAACCGGCCGTGGAGCAGTTCCTCCAAAGTGTAGAGCAGGTTGTGAAGGTTGGTGCGGTACATCGCCCCACAGAGGGAGCGGGCGAGGGGTACCACCGTCCTGTCCGGGTATTCCTGGGCCAGCCGGGCCACCATGTTGATCTCGGTCCCCACAGCCCACTGGCTGCCGGGGGATGCGTCGCGCACAGTGCGCAGGATAAACGAGGTGGAGCCGTTGAGATCGGCCGCCCGGACCACCTCAACCGTACATTCGGGGTGGACGACGACGGTGATGTCCCCATACCGCTGTCGCACTGCCCGCACGTGCTCCACAGTAAAGTAGGTGTGGATGTGGCAATACCCTTTCCAGACCATCACCTGCGCCTCGCCGACGTCAGGGCACCCACCGTCCAGCTCGGCTGGGTCCCAGACGGCGATCCGCTGCGGCGGGATCCCCAGGGCCAGGGCCGTGTTGCGCCCCAGCCATTCATCGGGAAAGAAGAGGATTCGCCGTCCCTGATCCAGCGCCCAGCGGAAGATCTGCTGTGCATTGGCCGAGGTGCAGACCGCACCGTCTCGCTGCCCGCAGAACGCCTTCAACGCAGCGGTGGAGTTCTGATAAGTGATGGGTAGCAGCGCATCCTCGCCCCATCGCGCCGTCAGCGCGTCCCAGGCCGTGAGAGCGTCGCCCACGTCGGCCATGCGAGCCATAGGGCAGGGTGCCTCCATGGCCGGCAACAGCACCGTCTGTGAGGGGTCGCAGAGCATGGCCGCAGTCTCGGCCATGAAATCCACCCCGCAGAAGACGATGTATCTGGCTTCTCGTTGCGCCGCAGCGACCCGCGAGAGTTCTAACGAGTCACCGAGGTGATCAGCGAACCGGATCACCTCCTCCCGCTGATAGTGATGACCCAGGATCACCAGGTCAGGGCCGAGTTTCTCTTTGGCTACGGCGATACGGGCCAGGAGCTCGCGCTCAGGCAGAGTTCGGTATTCGTCAGGCAGCATCCTGCCCTCCCTCAATCTCCAAGCTGATGTCCAGGGCTCTGACCGAGTGGGTCAGCGCCCCCACCGAGACGTAGTTCACTCCCGTGGCAGCGATAGCGGCCACAGTCTCCAGGGTCACCCCGCCAGAGGCCTCCAGTTCCACCCGTCCGGCTGCTATCTCCACCGCCTGGCGCATCGTCGCCAGGTCCATGTTGTCCAGCATGATCCGGTCCACCCCCAGCGCCAATGTCTCTTCCAGCTCTGCCAGGCTTTTCACCTCCACTTCAACCTCCAGCCCACTCCCTTGCTCCCTCTGCACCCGTCTCACCGCCTCCGCGATCCCGCCGGCCGCGGCGATGTGGTTGTCCTTGATCAGCACCATGTCGTAGAGGCCCATGCGGTGATTCTGGCCTCCCCCCAGGCGGACGGCCCACTTGTCCAGCAGACGCAGGCCGGGGGCCGTCTTACGGGTGTCCAGGATGACCGCCCCAGTCCCAGCCACTCCCTCCACGTAACGATGGGTCAGCGTGGCGATCCCCGACATCCGCTGCAAGAAGTTGAGCGCGGTCCTCTCCCCGCTCAGGATAGCACGGCCCGGCCCTTCCACCTCGGCCACTACATCGCTGGGAAACACCGCAGTCCCATCCTCCACCAGGGGTCGGAAGCGGACCTCGGGGTCCAGCAGCTCGAAAACCAGCCCGGCCACCAGCAGTCCAGCCACCACTCCTGCCTTCTTGACAAGAAAGCAGCCGCGCAGCCGGGTCTCCGGCGGCACGATCCACAGGGTGGTCACGTCCCCCGGCCCGATATCCTCCTCCAGTGCCCGCCGCACGATCTCTTCGCAACGTGCCCGTTCCTGTTCATCGGTCCACTGACTGTCGCACAAAGGCAATCCTCCCTCGTCTTGTTGTCCTCATTTTAGCACATTGCCTCTCTAAAAGCAAGACCCTGAGCCCGCCGCCAGCCGGACCGGAGGTTGTAACTGCTCGCAGACATGGACGACGCTCAGCTCTGTCAGGTCGGTGATATCAATCTGCCAGTTGGTATGCAGGCGGCCTCAGTAAGCTCGTGAGAGCAGGTGGCGGTTGCCGATGCGCACGTTGGTCAGGCCGGCGGCGCGGGCGGCAGCCTCGGCCTCCTCTGCGTGGCGCACCGAGGTGCGGGGAAGATCGGGCATGTAGAAGTGGGGATGAAAGCCCAGTAGAGCGTAGGGGATAGCGGGGTCGAAGGAGGCGATAAACGAGGCAATCTTGCTCACCTCTTTGACGTCAACGTAGCCCGGCACCAGCAGGGTGCTGGCCACCACCAGCGGGGGCTCAGGGCGCTCGGGAATGTGCCTGGCGGCGCGGGCAAAGTTCTCCAGCGTCCTTTTGTTGGACACGCTTGTCAAAGCAAGGTGAAGGCTCTCGCTATGAGCCTTGAGGTCAAACTTGATGCAGCCGCCTGTCTCCAGCGACAGATTCACCGCCTTCTCCAGCAACTTGGGCTGCATGGTGCCATTGGTCTCCCAGCAGATGCGCACGCCTCGCCCGGCCAGTAGCCGCGAAGTGGCCAGAGCGTGAGGCATCTGAGGCGAAGGGTCGCCGCCGAAATAGCAGACGCAGTAGGTGCGAGAATCGGCATTGTTGGCCAGCTCTTGCGCGCTCATGCCGCTGCCCTCGGGCGACATCTGGCGATAGTGCCAGTTCTGACAGAACAGGCAGTTCAGGGAACAGGCTCCGTAAAATACGGCCAGGTTCTTGTAGCCGTACCTGGTGTGCCCAGGGCAAACCCAATCGGCCACGCAGTTGGTGGGCAAGGGGTCGTAGTACCAGTGCAGGATGCCCTTCCTGGCTGTTCCCGCCAGATGGATCAGCTTGCCCCCTCGGTTCTCCCTGAGGCCGCAGAAGCCACGCTCGCCCTCTGGGATGTTGCACTCGTTGGCGCAAAGAGGACAGTGCATGCCCTGGGGATCATCGGGCGGCTGCGTCGGCAGGTCGAACTCCAGCCGCGTCTCGGCCTGCATCCTTTGGATGTGCGGCAGTACCTCCTCGGGCCGCTCCCGAATGCAATCCACGCAGGCACTCAGAATAGAGGCGATGAGGGGGGATCGTAGACCACAGGACGAGCACTCGCTTTGGTCAAGGGAACCGTGATTAGTGAATATCCCCATCATTTGGAAGACCTATTAGCGTGAATAACCGTTGAGCCAGACAAGCTACTAGCGCCGGCTGAGTAGGAGCGGAGCGACGTATCGAAGCCAAGCGGATTGTGCCCCTGGTGCTCTTTCACAAAACAGACCTTGACTTTTCAGGCGGCGTCCGCCAGGGGCTCCGCTCGCTGATCTCTCAGGATATCCGGCAGCGGATCTTCAAGCCAACCTAGGCTTGCACAGAACCTCAAGCACTTGAAGGTCGAAGAAGCTCTGAGCGTTGGCGGGCTTAAGCACCACAGCCGTGTCCGCGCCTTTGCCCGTGCCTGCGATGGCGATGACGGGCTCATCGGTGCGCGCCAGCCCTGCATCGGCGGCCATGAGAGCTATCTCCACCACCACCTTCATGCCCTCCCCAAAGATGCGCAGCGTGTAGGCAATGAACTCTTCCAGTTGATAAGTGCGCAACTTCCTGCGCACCGCTCGGCCCACCCCGCCAAAGGCATGCTGGCAGGTTAAGACCTTGCCCCCCGCGGCTTCGATGGCGGCCCGATTCTCCTCGGTCAATTCCTGATAGTTGGGCTCCTTGAAGCCCGTGGAGTGGGTGACCACCACCACGTCGTACCCCCGAAAGGCTTCGCAGGCCTTAGCCCCGGTCTCTCCGCGAGTGCTGGCCACCAGAATGGTCTTGATTCCCAGCTCCTCAGCCCGCTTTTTGGCAAGCTCAAAGGTTCGTTGCGTGTTCTCTTTGCCCGGCTTCTCAAAGTAGGCAGCAGTGACTTGGACTTCTGAAGACATTTTTCCCTCCTCGGTTGGGTGACGAGTTAACGAGTAACGGGTTAACGAGTTCCCCTTGCCCCCTTGCCTCGTTACTTATCGCCCTCGTACTCTTCCTCGCTGATGAACTGTCCGCCGGTGATCTCGCGCGAGATCACCCGGCGTTGGGGATCGAAGGTCAGTTTCACCTCAATAGGCTCGAAACAGCACTGGCTGCCGGTAAGCACCTTGCGCAAGACGTAGTCGGCGACACGCCCCTCATCGCTGTAGTTAGGCGTCAGGTCGTGTCTCAGATCAATGCGGGTCTTGATCGCCTCACTGCACTTATCGCAACGCACGTAGACCCAGAGCGCATCGTCTTCTTCAGAAAGCTCATGTTCAGACCTCCGTTGGTTTATGACTGAAAGTAGGGGACGATGAACTTGAACAGGCAGATCAGGTCTAGTCCCAATAGGCCCAGGTAGGGCAAAGCGAAAACCAGACCATCGTATTTCTCAGGCAGGAGCGATTTGATCCCGAAGGCGGCTGCCACCCCGCCCAGCAACAAGATGCTCAGCTTGTTGAAGTCGCCAGTGATCAGGCCCTTGCCGATCAGAATAAAGGCGCCTGCCCAAAACAAGACAGCCACTGCTTTGGCGTTGTCCCCGGCTAATACCTCCCGCAGGCCCAGAGCGAAGGCCAGGCCGATGGGAATCAGAGCGGGGAATAGGTAGCGTCCCTGGTGCTGGACGAACGTAAGATTGTACCAGAGATAGGAGAGCAAAGTGAAGAGGGCTGACAGGGCCAGGAGGCCAAGGGCCATCCTTTTTTGAGGAGATAAATTAGTGAAACCTGTCCTGAGCCCAGTCGAAGGATTCGTGTAACTTGCCCTGAGCCTAGTCGAAGGGTTCGTGGCAAAGAGCACCAGGCCTAGCCCGACCACGGCACAGAGCAGGGCCAGGATCAAGTAGATTCGCTGGTCTACCAGGATGCCCATCCAGCCGAACTGGGCCCAGAAGCTCCTGAAGGTGGTGAGGATGAATTCCTTGGCCAAACCGGTTGCGCCGAGCCGGGCCAACCGCTCCGAGGTACGGAGCTGGCCAATCACGATGGCATCGTGCTTCTGCAGACCCCAGATGTCCAAGCCGCCGTAGACTGAAACGTTGCGGACGAACCAGGGGAGGGTGAGGAGGCAAGTAAGAAACAGGAAACAAGTAACGGGAAACAAGTAGCGTTGGGCAAAGTTGGACTTTTGGTCTTGTTCAAGCCACCTTCTGGCGATGATTGCTACCAAGACCAAAGGAACAGCAACCAGGGTGGTTATTTTGGTCAGCAATCCAAGCCCCATCAGCACACCCAGCCCGATGAATCGCCCCATTCCTTCAGCACGCCCCCCCATTGGTCGGGTGGTCAGGTGGTCCTTGGTCAGGTGGTCAGATGTCTCTTTCGACCATCCGACCATCCGACCATCTGACCATCTGACCGATTTTACATACTTCACCAAAATCCACAGAATCATCGCCAGTATCAATTCCGCCAACGTGTCGTTGTTCACCGAGGCTGTCATGGCGATGTGCATGGGGACGAAGGCGACGAAGGCGGTGGCGCCGAGAGCCAGAGCCTCGTCTCGGGGGAAGATCTCTTTGGCGATGTGATAGGTCACCCAGAGAAGGCAGCAGCCCAACACGACAGAGAGCAGGCGGAGGGGGAGGAGTCTTCCAGCAAAGAGTTTGTAGACCACAGCGGCCAGGACGTAGTAGAGGGGCGGCTGGTGGAACTCGT
>JACNHM010000352.1 GCA_014383605.1 Chloroflexota bacterium | reverse complement strand
AGCTGTCAAATCTGCTACATCGCTTTCAACAGCAGTCTGACCTTGATTTATTCTACCAGAAACCGGCCGCTTTGTCAATACCCAAATTGCGCAAAATCGCAATTCTTAAGGTTTGTTTTCTCTCTCGATCACTGTTCCCAGTTTACCACACGTTCCTTGGCTTGTCAAATCTCACTTCGTCCTTCTAGCGCCCGGGCCAGGGTCACACTGTCGGCATACTCCAGGTCGCCCCCCATGGGCAGGCCCCGCGCCAGCCGCGTCACCCGTACAGACAGGGGTTTCAGCAGGCGGGCAATGTACATGGTCGTGGCCTCTCCTTCCAGATTGGGGTTGGTGGCCAGCAACACTTCCTCCACCGGCTCATCTCGCAATCGCGCCAGCAATTGGGCGATTTTCAAGTCGTCCGGGCCGATGCCTTCCACCGGCGAGATGGCTCCGTGCAATACATGGTAGAGGCCCCGATATTCCCGCGTGCGCTCGATGGCCAGCACGTCCAACGGCTCCTCAACGACACAGATGATGGAGCGGTCCCGCTCTTCAGCGCTGCAGATCGCACAGGGGCTGCTCTCGGCGATGTTGAAGCAACGGTGGCAGTGAACGACTTTCTCCTGCAGGTCTTGCAGAGCCTCCGCTAGCGCCTGGGCTTGTTCTTTCGGCTGTCGCAGAAGGTGAAAGGTCAGGCGCGAGGCGGTCTTGGGGCCAATCCCGGGCAGACGAGAGAATTCGCTGATCAGCCGTTCCACCGGTCCGGCCAGTGCCAACATGTTGTCCTCCTACATCAGGCCCGGAATGCCCAGGCCTCCGGTCAGGGCACTCAGGCGATCGGCGGCCAAGCCTTGCGAGCGCTCCACCGCTTCATTCACAGCCGCCAGGATCAGGTCCTGCAACATCTCCACATCGTCGGGGTCCACAGCTTCGGGGGAGATGGTGACAGATTGCAGCTTCTGGTGCCCTGTCATGACTACGGTGATCGCTCCCCCTCCAACGGAAACTTCAACGGTCTCTTCCTCCAACGACTCCTGGGTTTTCAGCATTTCCTCTTGCAGCTTCTGAACCTGTTGCGCTATGTCGCCCGGCCTAGGAACGCGCGCCGGGCGTCGAGCGTACCGTTTCCCCTTGGCCACGAAGTCACCTCCTGGTTACGCTGACGATTGTCGCCCCGTAGTTGGCGATGGCTTCCCGCACCACGGGGTCCTGTATCTCTTGTAGTGGTTGTTTTTCTTCTGCGGAAGCCTCGACGGTTGGCGTTGCGTCCTTCTCAGCTCGCCCTGTTTCCACAGGAATTGGGCGATCCTGTGCAGGCCGTCTCGCTTGCAGCGCTTTCTGATCGGACATCAGCACACAGCGCACCTTGTGCGGCTGTCCCAACACCGCGCTGACCGCTTGCTCCACCGCCGGCCGGTGTTCCGGGTCTTCGATCAGGCCCTTGTGGAACTCGTGGCGAAACGCGATGGTCAGCACGCCTCTTTCGACGGCGAGGGGCTGGCAGGACGAGCGCAGTGCTGCTTCAGTCTTGAAGCTGTGCTGGCGCACAGTGGTCAGGACTTCCTTCCAACGCCTCTGCAACTCCGCCATGGCGGCCGATGGTGCAGTCACCATATCCGGTGCGCTGGCCTGAGCTGGGGATGGCGGCGACAACTGTGACGGCGCGGCTTGAGGCGGGGGAGGAGAAGTCTCCGGCGTCTTTGCTGTGGCCGTGGCGCTGTTGCGCCCCCGGTTCACGGCAGCGGGCTGCGCAGACGGTGCAGCGGCCTCAATGAAGGCCAATTCCAGGGGAAGCTGTGATTGGGTCCCCCCCTTGAGTTCCAGGACTGCCTGGTTGAACAACCGCACAGCCTGCAGCAGCTCCTCTCTGCTGAAGTCGGCCGCGTGCAAGGTCATGGTGGCCAACATTTCGGAGGGCAGGTCCAGGGAAACGCCACCGGCTCCCACTTTGATCAGCAGCAACTGCCGCAGGCAGTCCAGTACCTCGCTCAACAGTTGCCGGATCTCCACTCCCCGGGCCAGCAAGCGGTTGATGGCTGCCAGGCCGGCGGGCACATCACGGGAGGCCAGGTGACCGATGAGCTCCTGCACAGCCTGGCTGCCCATGCTGCCCTGCACGATCTGCACCTGGGCCAGGGTGATCGTCTCCTGGCCGTAGGAGCGCAGTTGGTCCAGCAGGCTGATGGCATCCCGCAAGCTGCCCGTAGCGCTGCGGGCCATCTCGTCCAACGCCGCCGGCTCAACGTCCAATCTCTCTTCTTCGACGATACGTTCCAGCCGGGCGACGATCTCCGCCTTTGGAATGCGCCGGAAGTCGAAGCGCTGACAGCGAGAGCGGATAGTCAGCGGGATCTTGTGGGCCTCCGTGGTGACGAGCACAAAGATGACGTGGGGGGGTGGTTCCTCCAGCGTCTTGAGCAGGGCGTTGAAGGCTGGCTCGGTGAGCATGTGGGCTTCGTCGAGGATGTACACCTTATAGCGAGCCTGGTTGGGCACAAAGCCGATCTTCTCCCGCAGGTCGCGCACCTCGTCAATGCCGCGATTAGAGGCGGCGTCAATCTCGATGAGATCAAGCAGACGGCCCTCGTTGATAGCCTGGCAGATGGCGCAGCGGTTGCAAGGATGGTCATCTTCTTCGCTCAGACAATTGACCGCCTTAGCCAGGATGCGGGCCATGCTCGTTTTGCCTGTGCCGCGCGGGCCGGCAAAGAGATAGGCGTGGGCGATGCGACCTTCGCGCAGCGCATTGCGCAGCGTGCGGGTCACGTGTTCCTGGGCGCTGATCTCATCGTACGTTTGGGGACGCCACTGGCGGTAGAGCGCTTGTGCAGCCATCGTTGCCTCTTGTGAACTCTGGGGCGGAAAGGGCCTTTTTGAGGCAGCTCGCCTCTGACCCTAGTTTATCACCATTGGCTCATCCTGGCAAGTCCCTGGCGGGAGGGTGTGCGGAGTTTGCCAGCATCCACGTTTTGTGGTAAACTTTAGCCATGCCCCTGTAGCTCAGTGGATAGAGCAGCGGCCTCCGGAGCCGTGTGCGGGCGTTCGAGTCGCCCCAGGGGCGCTGCAAGCACAGCCCCTTCCCTGTCATAAGGAAGGGGCTTCGCCTTTCTGTACCAGTTGTGGTAGAATATGGCTCACCAGATCACCTCCACCACACCAGCTTGGGTGATCGCTTCGTCTCTGGTGATCAGTTTTGCGTCGTGAATCAACCCATCGCAGACGATCATACGATCGTGCATCGTGCGGATGGCTGTTTCGGTCTTGAGCCGCAGAACCTGTTCCAACCGCAGCGGAACCACCTCGTAGTGAGGATTGCCCGTAATTCTGTTGATGATCTTGTCCACATCGGTTTCGACACGGCCCTTCTCAATGAGGAAGATCATCTCAGCGATGACGATGACCGGGACCAACACTTTGGCCTTGCCAGCCTGGGCCTTGTCGAAAGCTTGCTTGGCTGCAGCGCTGAGCCGCGGGGAAGCAGACAAATACCAAAGCAGGCTGTGGGTATCTGTGACGTACAGGGTCTGGTTAAGCATCACCCGAGCTCTCTAGAATTCGGATTTGCTTTTCCAGACCCTCCTCCCAAATCATCTTGATCTCTTCAATCGCCTCGTCGCTGATAGCTGCCAACTCTGGGAAAGCGCCGTGGAGAGACGCTGTCTCCTTTTCCACAGTCTCTGCCTGCTCGGCAGGTCGGCGGACAAGGCGGATTCTCACTCGCTCGTTCTCTCGTAGACCAAGTGTCCGCAAAGGTTTGAGCACGCCACCTTGATAAACAGCATCAACGGTTACAGCCTGAGCCATTTTCATCACCTCCAGGCTTATTGTATCACATACGGTTAGTCGGTGTCAAAAATGGAACCCGACACTTTCCTCCAGCAGATCAAACGCCAGCGGTTCTACCGCGGGCAGATCGTGCACGTGCAGCGGCTGCCAGCACGCCAGGCGCGCTACGGCAAGCTGCGCCACCGCCTCAGCCCGGCGCTGCGAGCGGCATTGAAGCACGCCGGCACCCCGCGGCTCTACACGCACCAGGTCCAGGCCATCAACGCCGCTTTCGCCGGCCAGCACCTGGTCGTGGCCACCTCCACCGCCAGCGGTAAAACGCTCTGCTACAACGTGCCGGTGCTGGAAACGCTGCTGGCCGACCGCGCCGCACGCGCCCTCTACCTCTTCCCCACCAAAGCGCTGGCGCAGGATCAGCTCGGCAAGCTCAACAGCCTGCTGGCCGTTCTGGAAAAGGGGGAGGGGTTAGGAGTTAAGGGGGGCGAAACACCCCTAACCCCCATCCCTTATCCCCTAACCCCTGCAACCTACGACGGTGACACGCCACGGGCCGCTCGCTCGCGAGTGCGCCGCTCATCCCGCATCGTGCTGACCAACCCCGACATGCTGCACGTGGGCATTCTGCCCAACCACCACCTGTGGGCTAACTTCTTCCGCGGCCTGCGCTACGTGGTGCTGGACGAGGCGCACCAGTACCGCGGCGTCTTTGGCTCGCAGGTGGCCTGCGTGCTGCGCCGCCTGCGCCGCGTCTGCGCCTTCTACGGCAGCCAGCCGCAGTTCATCGCCTCCTCGGCCACTATCGCCAACCCGGCCCAGCACTTCGGCTTGCTCACGGGGCTGGAGGCCACGGTGGTGGATGACGATGGCTCGCCCCACGGCCCGCGGCACTTCGCGCTCTGGAATCCGCCCTTCGTGGATCGGGCGCGCACGTCCCGCCGCAGCGCCAACGCCGAGGCCACAGCGCTCCTCGTGGAACTGGTGCAGCAGCGCGTGCGCAGCATCTGTTTCACCCGCGCCCGCCGCGTGGCCGAGTTGATCCTGCGCTACGCCCGAGAAGCGTTGCAGGAGACCGCGCCGCAACTGGTTGGTCGGGTCAAGGCCTACCGCGCCGGCTATCTGCCGCGGGAGCGGCGGCAGATCGAGCAGGAACTTTTCCGCGGCGACCTGCTGGCGGTGACCGCCACCACGGCGCTGGAGCTGGGCATTGACGTGGGCCATCTGGACGCCGCTCTGCTGGTGGGCTATCCGGGCACGGTGGCCAGCTTCTGGCAGCAGGCCGGCCGCGCCGGCCGCGGCGAACGGGCCTCGCTGGCCGTGCTCATCGGCCTGGACAATCCCCTGGATCAGTATTTCATGCGTCACCCGCGGGAGCTGTTTGGCCGCTCGCTGGAGCACGCGCTCATTGACCCCGATAACGTCTACGTGCTGTTGCGGCATCTGCCCTGCGCGGCGCACGAGGTGCCCCTGTCGGTGGAGCCGGAGCAAGGCCGCGGCGCGGCCGCCTTCGACGACGAGGCTCTGTTCGGTCCCGGCTTCGTGGAGGCGATGGTGCAACTGGAGCGGCAGGGGGCGCTGGACTACCGCTCCAACCGCTGGTTCTACAGGCGCGGCGACTACCCGGCGCAGGACGTCAGCCTGCGCTCGGCCGGCAGCGAGCGCTTCGTCCTGCTCAACGAAGCCGACGGCTACCGCACGCTGGAGGAGATGGATGCGGCGACGGCACCGCTGCGGGCGCATCCGGGGGCCATCTACCTGCATCAGGGGGAGACCTACCTGGTCACCCAGTACGACCCGCAGATGCAGAGCGCCATCGTGCGTCCGGTGGAAGTGGACTACTACACCCAGCCGCGGGAAGTGAACGACGTGCGCATCATCCGCTCGCTGGCCCACCGGCGGTTGGGCGCGGTCACCTCCTACCTGGGCCAGGTGCGGGTGACCTCGCAGGTCATCGGCTACCGGCGGCTGCAGCAGACCTCGGAGGCGGTGCTGGGCGACGAGTGGCTGGACATGCCGGCGCAGACCTTCGACACGGTGGCGCTGTGGTGGGACGTGCCCCCGGAGGTGCGACGGGAGGTGACGCGGCGAGGGTTGGATTTCCTGGGCGGCCTGCACGGCGTGGAGCACGCCGCCATCTCCATCCTGCCCCTCTTCGCCATGTGCGATCGTTGGGACATCGGCGGGCTTTCCACGCCCAGCCATCCGGACACGGAGCAAACGCAGGTCTTCATCTACGATGGCTTTCCGGGCGGCGTGGGCATCGCCGAGAAGGGATTCGAGCTGCTGCCGGAGCTGTGGCGGGCCACGCTGGAGGTGGTGCGCGACTGCCCCTGCGCCGACGGCTGCCCCAGTTGCATCGTCAGCCCCAAGTGCGGCAGCGGCAACGAACCGCTGGACAAGCAGGCGGCGATCCGCATCCTGCAAGCGCTTCTCAAGAGATAGTTTCAAGCTCCAGGTTTCAGGTTCAAAGGTTGCCCATCCAAGGTCCGAGGATGGAAACCTTGGAACTTTTGAACTTTCGAACCTGGAACTCGTTTTGACGAGAAGGGGATTTCGGGCTACAATGGGTCGGTTGGGAGACAGATGATGCGCAAAGTGGTGCAGGTATTGGCGACCATCGGCGGGGCGAGCGCGGCGGTACTGGGCTTGGTCAGCGGGCTGCTCTATGCCGTGCTGCCCTGGCTGGGACTGGGAGCAAACACAGGGAGACTGCAGGGCTTCGTGATGAGTGGGGCCTTCATAGCTCTGGGGGTCGGGCTAGGGCTGCCACTGGCCTGGACAGGCCTGCGAGCATTGAGCGGCACGCCTTCCCGAACAGTGCGCTGGCCGCGCTTCTGGCTGCTGATGCTGCTTTTCCTGCTGGCCGTGGCCATTGGCCAGGTTCTGCTCATCGCTGCCCCGCTGCCGTGGCTGTTTTTTCCCCCGTTCTACGTCCTCGGGGTGGCGCTGCCCATGGTTGCCGTGCTGAGCCTGGTGGGACGGCGGCTGGCCCAGGGCGGGCTGGCGGCCAGCCGGCGCGAGGTGCTGGCCCAACTGAGCAGCGGAGCCTTCCTGGGCACAGCGGCGGCCTTCACGTTGGAAGCCTTGGTGATCATTGCCCTGGCCCTCGTCGTCGTGCTGGTGATGGCCCTGGTCCCCGGCGGCGTGGAGCGGATGCAAGCACTGCTTGCCGCCTTCCGGTCGCCAGAAGGCCTCTCGGACCCCGGCCAATGGCTGTCGCTGCTCCGCTCGCCGTGGGTGATCGGTCTGGCGCTTTTCGTGGCCTCGGGGCTCGCGCCGGCCATCGAGGAGGCGGTCAAACCGTTGGGCGTGCTGCTGATGGGCTACCGGCGGCCCAGCCGGGCGCGAGCTTTCCTCTGGGGGGTGGCGGGAGGCGCGGGATTCGCTCTGGTCGAGGGACTGATGAGCGGCACGCTGGCCCTGGCGGACGAGAGATTGTGGGCCTTTGCCATCGTCACCCGGGCGGGGACGGTGGTCATCCACTGCCTGGGCGGCGGGCTGATGGGGCTGGGCTGGCAAACGCTGCTGAGCGGGCGGCGCCGCTGGCGTGGGCTCGCCGCCTACGTCGTGGCCGTGGCGCTGCACGGCCTGTGGAACGCGCTGGCGGTGGGCATGGCGCTGGTCGGCTTGCTGGCCCCGGCAAGTGCTGCGGACGAGGTGACCATGGGGCTGAGCGGCCTGGGCATGATGTTGGCGTATGCCATGCTGGGCGGCCTGGTGATCGCCGAACTCGCGTTGCTCGCTTACATCTCCCGGCGGCTGGCAACCGCTGAGGAGAACCGCATGAAGCGTGATCGGGAAGGGGAGCATGACGAATAAGTTGCGCACCGTGCACATTGGCCTGGGCCACATGGGGGCCGAGATCGCCCGCCTGGTGCACCGGCGGGACGACATGGAGATCGTGGGGGGCGTGGACGTCGCCCCGGACAAGGTTGCTGCTGACCTGGGGGAGGTGATCGGTCTGCAGAATCGCCTGAACATTGCCGTGGCCGGGACCATCGAGGCGGCGCTGTCCGAAACGCAGGCCGACGTGGCCATTCAAGCCACCGGCTCCTACCTGCCCCAGGTCTATCCACAACTGGTGCAACTTGTCGAAAGCGGATTGCACGTCGTTTCCACCTGTGAGGAGCTGGCCTATCCGGCCTGGCAGTATCCCGAACTGGCCGCGGAGCTGGATCGGCTGGCCCGCCAGCGCGGCGTGGCGGTATTGGGCACTGGCGTTAACCCTGGCTTCGTCATGGACAGGTTGCCTGTTACCCTGAGCGGTGTGTGCCAGGAAGTGCGCTCGGTGCGGGTGACGCGGGTGGTGGATGCCGCCCGGCGGCGGCTGCCGCTGCAACAGAAGACCGGGGCCGGGCTGACCGCCGCCGAGTTTGCGGCCCGCGTGCAAGCCAAAGCCATCCGGCACGTCGGCCTGCCGGAATCCATTGCCTTGATTGCCAAGGCGCTCGGCTGGACGCTGGACGACATCCAGGAGACGATTGAGCCGGTGATCGCTCAGCGGCCGCTGGCCAGCGAGTTTATAACCGTGGCGCCGGGCCAGGTGGCGGGACTGCATCAGGTCGGCCGCGGGCTGGTCGGGGGGCGGGAAGTCATCACGCTGGACTTGTGGATGACCTTGCAGGCCGAGAACCCCCGCGACGAGGTGCAGATCGCAGGCATCCCGCCCATGCACATGGTCATTGGCAACGGCACGCACGGCGACCGGGCCACGGTGGCCGCGATGGTCAACGCCATTCCGCTGGTGGCCGCCGCGTCGCCGGGCCTGAAGACGGTGCTGGACCTGCCGGCAGCCGCCGGCTGGGGTGTATGAGTCAGAAGAGGGAATGATGTATTTCGCCGGTGTGGACGTGGGAGCCATCACGGCCAAGGCGGCCCTTCTCGATGACAGCAGGCTCGTGGCCTCGGCGGTCATGGCCGCCGGGTACAACCGCGCCGAGGCCGCCCAGCAGGTGCTGGCTCAGGCGCTGCAGCAAGCCGGGCTGGAGCGGGCGAACGTCGCCCGGCTGGTGGCCACCGGCTACGGCCGCGTGCAGGTGCCCCACGCCGACCGCACGGTCACGGAGATCACCTGCCACGGCCGCGGCGCGCACTGGCTCTGCCCGGACGTGCGCACGGTCATTGACATCGGCGGTCAGGATTCCAAGGGCATCGCCGTCAGCGCTGCGGGCAAGGTGGTGGACTTCGTGATGAACGACAAGTGCGCTGCCGGCACCGGGCGCTTCCTGGAGATCATGGCCCATGCCTTGGAAGAGGATATGGATCGCTTCGGAGAGCTGGCGCTGTGCGCGTCGCGGCGGGTCACCATCAGCAGCACCTGCACCGTCTTCGCCGAGTCGGAGATCGTCACGCACATCGCCGCTGGCGTGCCCAAACCGGAGATCATCGCCGGCATCCACGAGGCTATCGCCGCCCGCATCGTCAGCATGGTGGCGCGTATCCCCGTGCAGGACGTGGTGATGCTCAGCGGGGGCGTGGCCCGTAACACGGGTGTGGCGCGCATGCTGGAGGAAAAGCTAGGCCGCAGCATCGTCGTGCTGCCGGAAGCGCAGGTCACCGGCGCCATCGGCGCGGCGCTTTTTGCGCGGGATGGGTAAGGGTTGGTACATTGGTACACTGGTAGATTGGTAGATTGGTAGATTGGTAGATTGGGAGCAATCGGCTTGCTAGTAGTTCAACCAATTCACCAGTTTACCAATCTACCAGTTTCTCAGTATACCAGCATGGGGAGGAAAACGTGAGTAAATCGAAGGTAGCAGTTCTGAGAACCACACCGGAGACGGTGCTGGATGATTACCAGCGGCTGTGCCAGTTGGCCGGGATGCGGGAGGCGCTGTCCCCATCGGCGACTACCATCCTCAAGGACAACATCAGTTGGCACCTGCTTTACCCCAGCGCCAACACCACGCCCTGGCAACTGGAGGGCACTATCCTGGCGCTGCGCAGCAGCGGCTTCAGCGATCTGGTGGACGTGCACAACCGCACCGTGGTGACCATCGCTGACCTGGGCGATCGTTACAACAAATTTGGCCCCGTGCTGGACAAGCATGGCGTGCCCAAGAAGTATAACTTCAAACCGGAGGACATGACCTGGATCGAGTATCAGCCCCAGGCCAAAATGGCTGTGCTGGACAAGATCTTTCCCGACGGCATCTATGTCCCCGACTACTTCATGGGCAAGAACATTGTCCACCTGCCGACGGTCAAAGCGCACACCTACACCGTCACCACCGGGGCGATGAAGAACGCTTTCGGCGGGCTGCTCAATGTCAACCGGCACTACACGCACACCTGGATCCACGACACGCTGGTGGACCTGCTGGCCATCCAGAAGGAGATCCACACGGGCATCTTCGCCACCATGGACGGCACCACGGCGGGCAGTGGCGCAGGCCCGCGCACGATGATCCCTCACCAGAAGGATGTCATCCTGGCCTCCGCCGACCAAGTGGCCATTGACGCCGTAGCCGCGGCGATGATGGGCTTCGACCCGTTGAAGATCCCCTACATTGTCCACGCCACTGAACGAGGCCTGGGTCAGGGGAACCCGCGGGAGGTGGAGATCGTGGGCCAGCCAGAACTGGCCGACGAGCGCTGGGGCTTCAAGGTCAGCGCCAACCTGGGCACGGGCGTGGGCATGCTGCTCTGGCGCTCGCCGCTCAGGGTCTTCCAGAAGCTGCTGTTCCACACGCCGCTGGTCAAGATCTTCATCTTCGCCAGCGAGACCTATCATGACCGGGTCTGGTACCCACTGAAAGGGCGCAGGGTCACAGAGCAGTGGAAGCGGGAAAGCCCCTGGGGACGGCTGTTTGAGAGTTATCCGGAATAGGGGCCCAGGCAACGAGTGAGGAGCGATGCGAGGCGAACGAGGGATGGAACAGAAGTTGGAACAGGAGATCGCTGAACTGGAAGCCCGCCTGGTTGACCTGGAGGCGCGCATGCCGGCGCATAGTGTGCCTCCGGCACTGATCGCCCAAATGGACGAGTTAGAAGAGCTGTTGGCCGAAGCCCTGGAGCGTCTGGCGGCGCATCAGTAACAGCGGGCGATCCATGCCTCAAACGAGGCGTTACTCTATGTACTTCAGGAAATGCAAAATGGCAAAGAGACCTGCTTTGGACGGACTGGACCTCAGCCTGGGCAAGCGGACGCGCCTGCACCGGCTGCTCTACGAGCACGGCCCGGGCAATGGCACGCTGCTGCTCCTGCCCATTGACCAGGGGCTGGAGCATGGCCCTGTGGACTTCTTCCCCAACCCGCCCAGCGCTGATCCGGACTATCAGTGCCGGCTGGCCAAGGAAGGCGGCTACTCGGGCATCGTCTTCCACATCGGGCTGGCGCAGAAGTACATGAAGGCCTACGCCGGCGAAGTGCCCCTCGTCCTCAAACTCAACGGCAAAACCGGCATCCCCTCCGACGCCGAGGCCTTCTCGGCCGTCGAAGCCAGCGTGGAAGACGCCGTGCGGCTGGGGGCCGATGCGGTGGGCTACACGCTCTACGTGGGCTCGCCGGCGCAGGACCGGGACTTCCTCCAGTTGGGGGAGGTGCGGGAGGAGTGCGACCGTTACGGCCTGCCGCTCATCGTCTGGTCCTACCCCCGCGGCGCGGCGATAGGGGAAAAAGGCGGCCGCGACAGCATCTACGCCGTGGACTACGCGGCGCGGCTGGCCGATGAGTTGGGCGCTGACATCGTCAAGCTCAACGTGCCCAAGTTCCGAGACCCGCGCAACGCCGAAAGCCCCGCTCCCTACCGCCAGCTTTACGAGGCATGGAAGGAACTGGACGAGAACGAGGCCTACCGCCTGGCGGTGCAGAAGGTCGTCGCCTCGGCGGGCAAGACGATGGTGCTTTTCTCTGGTGGCAGCAAGATGGGCGACGAGGATCTGCTGCTGAAGGCCCGCCTGTGCATGGAGGCCGGGGCCACGGG
>JACNHM010000217.1 GCA_014383605.1 Chloroflexota bacterium | reverse complement strand
GTAGCAAAAGCATTCCCGATGAATAGGGGATTGCGACACGTCCTCGCTGGTCGTGGGCACGGCGGAGAGGTGCACCGCGTAGCAAAAGCATTCCCGATGAATAGGGGATTGCGACCGGTGTACCGCTGCCCCTCATCTAACCTGCGAGGGGTGGGTAGCAAAAGCATTCCCGATGAATAGGGGATTGCGACAATGTTACCTGCGGGGCGTACAGTGATGGTTCCAGAAGCTGAAGGTCGTAGCAAAAGCATTCCCGATGAATAGGGGATTGCGACGATCTTGATCGTCCCGAATCGGTGCACTCGAGCAAGGCCAGTAGCAAAAGCATTCCCGATGAATAGGGGATGTGAACTTCAAACTTCAAAGCTCAAACTCCAAAACTGGGTGCTCGCAAGCAGGAAGGGGGGTGGGATAGGGGGGAAGGGGTATGGGAGTATGGGAGGGGCAGTTTCGTGTCATTCGTGTGTTTTCGCGCCATTCGTGTTGAATACCTGTCCCGGTGAATAGGGGATGTGAGCTCAGGACTTACGCAGTCAGAACTTATTTACCGCCGAGAACGCGGAGTGCGCAGAGAAAATCCAGGAAATCTCGGCGTTCTCAGCGTGCTCCGCGGTCAAACCCACCCTTTTGAAGGACAACTGCGTAACTCCTGTGAGCTGCAAACTTCGAAGCTCAAACTCCGAACCCCAGAACCGGATGCTGGCGAAGGGGAAGCGAGGCGAGGGGTGAAGGAGTGTGGGGTGTGAAAGGGGCTGTTTCGTGGCTTTGGTATGCTTTCGTGGCATTCATGACCGGAGGTGACGCATGACGGAGAGGTTCGCTCTCACCAACCCTCCCCCTTCATCAAAAGCGGCGCCATCCTGGACGAGATGGTCCATCACCTCACCCAGATCACCGGCGCGGTCAAATACGCCCACAGCGAGGTCGGCTTCGTGGGCAACATCCGCAGCGATATCGAGGAGATCAAAGGGAAGAGCGGCGAGCAACTGGAGATCGAGTTCTTGCCCACTCCCGTCGAAGAGGCCGGGGACAACCTGGTGCTGGGGCGCTGGCTGATCCGCAACATCGCCTACCGGCACGGCTGCGTGGCCACTTTCGCCCCTCTCCAACCTCAGCCAGAGGCTGAACCCGCAGCAGCAAGAGGAGCTCGGCGAGCCTGAGGGCCGGCAAACGGTGGAGCTGCGCAGCCCCGACGGCAGCGCCCTGGTCTATCTCCTCCTGGCGGGCATGACCCTGGCCGCCGAGTGGGGCCTGACGCAGCCCGCAGCGCTGGCTCTGGCCGACAGCCTCTACGTGTCCGGCAACATCTTCCAGGACAGAGAGCTCCTGGAGCGGCTGCCGTCCCTGCCCGGCAGTTGCGTCGCATCGGCCCGGAAGCTCAGGGAGAAGCGAGGCTACTACGAGCGGGAGGGGGTGTTCCCGCCCAGCGTGATCAACTACGTCATCTCGCTTCTGGAGCAGGAAAACGACGAGGCCATGAACGTGCGGCTGGCCGATCTGCCCGCCGACGACCGGCTGCACGAGACGCGCAAGATCATGCACAAGGATCTGCACAGGCATTGATTCACAGCCAAGCCAGGTGCAACGCACTTCTCAAGTGCGTTGCACCTGAATACAAAGGAGCAAACATCATGAGCAAACCACACTTGCGGAGTGTCATCGTAGTACTGGCTTTGCTGTTCATCCTGGCGGGCAGCGTTTATTCGGCGGCAGCAACACCGCCGACCCCGGAATGGCCGGGCCCGCCTGCTCGCACCTCACCCGCCGATCTTCTCACCGCGGAAGGCGTGACCAGGACACTGTCTCTGCCCGCCGCCGCCGCTCAGGCTGACTTGGTTCCGACCAACATGAGCGAGGACTTCGAGGCTGCCTGGCCGGCCGCCGGATGGGAGGTCTTTGACCAAAGCGCCAACGATGGCGGCGAATACCTCTGGGGCAAACGGGATTGCCACCCGCACACTGGCGGTTACGCCGGCTGGTCGGTGGGAGGCGGCGCACAAGGCAGCGCGCTGGCCTGCGATGCTCATTATCCCCACAATGCTCGCTCTTGGGCAATATATGGTCCCTTTGACCTGAGCACAGCCACCAGCGCCCGCTTGACCTTTCACCTATGGGGCCGAAGCGAGGGAGGGAGCAACTGCCCCTATGATTTCCTGTTCGTGGGCAGTTCCACCGATAGAACCAACTTCTCAGGTGGGAGCTTCTGTGGCGATTATGCGGGCGGAGACGCGGGTAATGGATACCACCGGCAAGCGCTGGACTTGAGTCACCGCTGCGGAGAAAGCGAAGTATGGGTCGCGTTCGTCTTCGTCAGCGACGGCGACACCGCCGAAATCGGCTTCACTATTGACGATGTGAGTTTGACTGCAGGCCTTAGCACTCCACCATCTCTCAATTTGGCTTGGTCCTCAGCCGAAGATGACCGCGCCCATAGCGTGGCCTGGGGGGATTATGACGGCGACGGCGACCTCGACCTCGCCGTGGGCACGTCCTCGGGGCCTAATCGCCTGTACCGAAACGATAGGGGAACGCTGACAGTCAGCGCCGTCTGGTCTTCTAGCGAAGCGGATGACACCCTTGACCTGGCCTGGGGGGATGTTGATGGCGACGGCGATCTCGATCTCGCCGCGGGGAACTGGGGACAACCTGTCCGGCTCTATCGCAACGACGAGGGGGCGCTGACCACCGGTGCAGTTTGGTCCTCAAGTGGAGTAAATTATGCCTATAGTGTGGCCTGGGGCGACTACGATGGCGATGGCGGCCTTGATCTCGTTGTGGGCAACTGGGGGCAAAACCGGCTGTACCGCAACGATGGCGGGGCGCTGACGGCCAGCGCCGCCTGGTCTTCGGCTGAAGCGGACCCTACGTTTGGTGTGGCCTGGGGCGACTACGACGGCGATGGCGACCTCGATCTCGCCGCGGGCAATGCGTGTGATACTGATCCTGTCTGTTATCCTAATCGCCTATACCGCAACGATGGGGGTGTGCTGACCGCCGGCGCGGTTTGGAACTCAAGCGAAGCGGACTTCACCATTAGCGTGGCCTGGGGCGACTACGACGGCGACGGCGATCCCGATCTCGCCGTCGGTAACGGGTGCGACTCTGATGATGACTGTTATCCTAACCGGTTGTACCGCAACGATGGAGGAACGCTGGCCCCTATCGCCATCTGGGACTCTGCCGAAACAGACTTCACCACCAGCGTGGCCTGGGGCGACGTTGATGGCGATGGCGACCTTGACCTTGCCGTCGGCAATTATCGCTATCAACCCAACCGCTTGTACCGCAACGATGAAGGAACGCTGTCCACCAGCGAGGTCTGGTCTTCCCTCGAAGAGGATTACAGCGAAAGCGTAGCCTGGGGGGACGTTGACGGCGACGGCGACCTCGACCTCGCGGTAGGCAATGTGTATGGGTACAATCGGCTGTACCGCAACGCGATGGGGACGCTGAATGCCAGCACGAGCTGGGAGTCCGCCGAAGTGGGCTTGACCGAAAGCGTAGCCTGGGGAGACTATGACGGCGATGGCGACCTTGACCTCGCCGTGGTTAATCTTGGCGCTTCCAACCGGCTGTACCGCAACGACGGAGGAACATTGAACGTCAACGCGGTCTGGAACTCCACGGAAACGGACATGGCCTATAGTGTGGCCTGGGGCGACTACGATGGCGACGGCGACCTTGATCTCGTCGTGGGTAATGATGGTCCCAATCGCTTGTATCGCAATGATGGAAATGTGCTGACCGCCAGTGCGGTTTGGTCCTCTGCAGAAGCAGACGACACCCGGAGTATAGTGTGGGGGGATGTTGATGGCGATGGTGACCTCGACCTCGCCGCGGGCAACCTCGATGCCCCCGGCCATCTGTACCGCAACGATGGTGGTGTACTGACGGCCAGCGCGATCTGGACTTCTGCCGAAGCGGATCAGACCGAGGGCGTGGCCTGGGGGGACTACGATGGCGATGGCGACCTCGACCTCGTGGCGGGGAACTGGGGTCCCAACCGGCTGTACCGCAACGACAGGGGCACGCTGACCGCCAGCGCAGTCAGCGTTTCTGTCGAAGATGATTACGCCTCGAGTGTGGCCTGGGGGGACTATGATGCTGATGGCGACCTCGACCTGGCGGTAGGCAATCATCGTAAACCCAACCAGTTGTACCGCAATGATGGCGGGACGCTGACTGCCAGCGCCGTCTGGTCGTCGGTCGAAGCAGACCCTACCTCTAGCGTGGCCTGGGGGGACGTTGATAGCGACGGCGACCTCGACCTCGTCGTGGGGAACAAGTGGTCACTACGGGACCGGCTTTACCGCAATGACCAGGGGACGCTTACCGCCAACGCGGTCTGGGCATCGGCTGGAGCAAAAGCCACCGAGAGCGTGGCCTGGGGGGACGTTGACGGCGATGGCGACCTCGACCTCGCCGTGGGCGGTATGCGTTGGGAGCCTAGCCAGAGTCTTTTTGCCAGCGAGCCCGTCCGCCTGTACCGTAACACGCGCGACCATTACACCAGCCCGTCGAGCATTCCGATCATCGCCCTGGCCCATCCCGGCGGGACGGATGAGGCCAATTTTCATTCCTCGTCGCAGGTGTGGACAGAAGCCACCATCCCCATCGTCTACACCCTGTTCCACTGTCAAGGCGACCCAGTGAGGGAAGTACGGGGCTTCTACTCGCTTAATGGCGGAGGGCAATGGCTTTCCGCAGTCCCCACCGCGGACACCATCACCACCGATCTGGCCAGCGGGCCATACCCGAACGGTACCGGCGCCAATACACACGTCTATCATTGGGACATACATGCCAGTGGTGTGATGGGCCAGTACGACAACGTCGTCTTCCGCCTGGTTGCTTTTCCTTCATTTACGCCCAGACCCAACCGGACGGTCGGGCCCTATCAGTATGGATTATCCGCTGCTACCACCTTCCCCTTCTGCCTGAGCGGCAGCCAGGTGCGGGTGATGAGCGGCACGCAGCCTGTCTCCAACGCTCTGATCTATCGCTTGCCCGCCGGACAGACCAGCGGGGGCGCACTCTACGCCGCCGACGCCGGTGTGCCCTTCCGCACCAATGATTCGGGGTATCTTCAGGGACACGGGGAGATCAACGTGGGCGACAACCTGCTGGCTTTGGCCCCCATCGCCTGGACTGAAAGCTACACCATGTATCACACCAATGGTCTTCCCACTCCTGCTGGCCTGGGTGCTCACACTGTCACCGCCCCCGGCGAGCAAACCCTCACCGTCTCTGCCGCCCACCCGCTATACCTGTTCAATCTCGACATCTCCCTGGAGTGGGACGCCCACAACGACGTTGCTTTCATGGAGAAACTCCAATTCGACCTGCTCCGCGCCGCCGAGCATCTCTACGACCTCAGCGACGGGCAAGCCACGCTGGGCGAGGTCTACCTCTTCCACGACGCCGAGAACTGGCAGACCGCGCACCTGCGCATCTACGCCAACAACCGTCTGCGCCCCAACGCCACGCTAGGAGGTGTCATCAGTGACACCATCACCGATACCCTGGTACCCGCGATCCTCTACGAGGCGGGTCAGATCCGCATGCCTGCCGTCTGGAACCGCTACGGCGACCCCAGCGGCGGCACCGTCGGCGAGGACTGGCCCCGCACTCTGGCCCACGAGTTCGGACATTATTACTTCTTCCTCGACGATCACTATCTGGGCCTGGACGAAAACGGCCAGGTCATCAGCATAGACACCTGCACTAACACGGCCATGACTGACCCCTATCGCTACAGCGAATACCGCGACCAGGCCGATTGGCTCCCGGCTTGCGCCGATACGCTGGCCAATCACCTGACGGGGCGGTCCGATTGGCAGACCATTTCCCTCTTCTACCCAGAACTCACCGGCCCCGACGCGCATGGCACCAACGACGGTCCCGCCCTCATGCCCTTCGGTTTCATCGAGATCACCGCCTTTGACCCGCTCACGCCCACGCAAGCCATCGCCGACCCCACCTTCTACTTCCTGACCACAGAAGGGCAGCGCTATCAGCCCGCGGAGGGCTCTCGTGGCTTCTTACTCAAGGAGAACACCTGGCTCCTGGACGTCGGTGAGCCGCTCATTGATCATATTCTAGCGCGGGGGGCCAAGCCTGGCGACCGCCTCTGCCTCTTCGACGCAGCCCGCAGCCGGTTGGGGTGCGAGACCATCCAGCCGGGCGATGACCAGATAATCCTGTACGCCTTCCCGGACTGGCAGCCGGAGATCATCGTCTCGCCCGTGGCTACCAACACCATTGACGTTACCATCCACACGGCGGATGGGCTACCATTGGAAGGGCGGATATTCTCCACCGATGGCCCGGCGACGGAGGTGTATGTCTTTGCCGAGATGGAGAGCGGAACCTATACGGCCAGAATGTCCGCAACACTCGCAGAGGAACTCCTGTTGGAAGGGTTCGTCCAGATTTGGGTGGATGAAGCAAGCCCGCGCCGGGAGATGATCACCGACTATTCCATTGGGGCGTCGCCGGGAGCCGTGCGCGGGCATGGCGGCGCGGTGCGCGGGCACGGCGGCGCCGTACGCGGGCACGGTGGCGCCGTGCGCGGACATGGCGGCGCAGTGCGTGGCCACGGCGCACCCATCCTCTCCGGCGATGGGCAGGTGACCATCTACACGCCAGACCCTACCATCCCGGACGGTGAGTTCCTGACCATCCAGGCCGCCACGGGCATGCCTGAGCTGCCTCCAGGACGGGTGCAGATCGGGCAAGCGTACCGCATTGCGGCGACGGCGGGTCTCGCCAACCTTTACGAATCCTCGATCAGCTTCCAGTACATGGGCGAAGCGGTCCCGGCAGGCATGGAAGAAGACATTACCATCTATTATTGGAATGAAAACGAAGCCAGCTGGCATGCCCTGCCCACGGTGCTCAACATGTGGGACAACTTCGCTTCCGCCCAGGTACAGGGCACAGGCTTGTACGGTCTGCTGACTGCCTTCAGGGTGCCCCTGTACGCGCCGGGGTGGAACATCTTCTCCTATCCTCTGCGCAGCCCGCAGCCGGTTAGCGAAGCGCTGGTTTCTATCAGCGGCACCTACACCACCGTATATGGCTACGAGGCTACGGACACCGCCGATCCCTGGAAGGTCTACGATGTGACCGCACCGGATTACGTCAACGACCTGGCCACGCTGGAGTTTGGCCGGGGGTATTGGATCAACGTCTCGCAAGCGATCACTATGTACTTTGGGGCTACCGCAGAGGGAGGAGCGTTGTCCTCGGTTAGCCTGCCGCCCCACGTGCCTGCGACCTACTATGGGGAAGTTCTGGGAGGAACGGCGGGGGAGACCGTGACCGCGTGGGTGGGTGATAGTCTATGCGGGCAAGGGCAGACCCTGGAAGTGGATAGCAAGGTGGTCTATGCCCTCAACGTGATGGCGGAGGCGGGCGGCCCGCCTGGTTGTGGCGCGCCAGGCCGCCAGGTGACCTTCCGAGTAGGTTCGCAGGTGAAAAGTCCCACGGTGGCCTGGGACGATAGCCGGCTGTGGGAAGTGGTGTTGACGAGGCCGTTCCGGGTATATATGCCATTGACGGAGGGGAATTGACGGAGAGAATGATCAAGAAACGTATCTTCGTCGCATGCCAGCGCGAGCTGGGACAACTCGAAACTTTTCTCCACCGCGCCCTGGCTGGCCAGGGACAGATATGTTTCGTGATAGGAGAAGCGGGCCGCGGCAAGACCACGCTGATGGCCGAGTTCGCCCGCCGGGCGCAGGCGCAGCACCATGACCTGGTTGTGGCCATCGGCCAGTGCGACGCCCAGATCGGCGTCGGTGACGCCTATCTGCCCTTCCGCGAGGTGTTGGACCTGCTCACTGGAGACGTGGACACCAAGCTGGCTCAAGGTGCCATCAGCGCGGAAAACGCCAGCAGGCTGCAGGAATTACTGCACGCCTCGGGTGAGGTCCTGCTGGAATTAGGCCCGGATCTGATTGATCTGTTTGTGCCCTGGGCTGGACTGGCCATGCGGGTGGGCGCCTTCGCGGCACAGAAGGTCGGGCTGGCAAAGAAGTTGAAGCGATGGACTGGGCATCAACGCCAGCGTGAGATGCCCGGCCGCGAAGGCATAGACCAGAGCCAGATATTCGAGCAGTACATCAATGTGCTAAGGGCCCTGGCGGCCCAACAGCCATTGATGCTCGTGTTAGATGACCTCCAGTGGGCCGATGGTTCGTCCATTGGACTGTTGTTCCGCCTGGGACGGCGTTTGGGCCAGAGCCGCATCCTGGTTGTGGGCACATACCGTCCAGAGGAGGTGGCCCTGGGCCGCGCCGGTGAGCGCCACCCGCTGGAAAAGGTGCTGGCCGAGTTCAAGCGCTACTTTGGGGATATCTGGATAGACCTGGAGCAAGCTGAGGAGTCCGAAGGACGGCAGTTTGTGGATAGTCTGCTGGACGAGGAGCCCAACCGCTGGAGTGAAGGATTCAGGCAAGCGCTCTATCAGCATACTGGCGGGCACCCCTTGTTCACCGTCGAGCTACTTCAGGCCATGCAGGAGCGAGGGAATATCATCCAGGATAAGCAAGGGTGCTGGGTTGAGGGGACTGAACTGAACTGGGCGGTGTTGCCAAAGCGGGTGGAAGGTGTCATCGAGGAACGGTTCGGCCGTCTGGAGGAGGAACTGCGCGAAGCCCTGACCGTGGCCAGCGTGGAGGGCCTGGATTTCACAGCCGAGGTGGTAGCCCGAGTGCAGGAAGTGAAAGAGCGGAACCTGATCCGCCAGTTGTCCGGCGAGTTGGAGAAGAAGCATCGTCTCATCATCGCCCAGGGTAGCCGGCGGGTAGGTTCCCATCGCCTGTCCCGCTACCGCTTTCGACACCATCTGTTCCAAGACTACCTGTACACCACCCTGGACGAGGTGGAACGGGCGTATCTCCACGAGGACGTGGGGAACATGCTGGAAGAGCTACACGGTGAGCGGTCGGATGAGATCGCTGTGCAGTTGGCCCGGCATTTTGCGGCCGCGGACATGCCGGAGAAAGCCCAACATTATCTACGACGGGCTGGAGAACAGGCTGCCGCCCGGTTTGCCAACGAGGAAGCCGTGAACCACTTCAGCCGCGCCCTCGACCTGACACCGGAAGATGACCTGGCTGAACGCTATGCGCTCCTGCTGGCCCGCGAGAAGGTCTACGATCTGCAGGGCGCACGCCAGGCTCAGCTTCGGGACCTGGCCGCCCTGGAAGCGCTGGCTGAAGCCCTGGATGACAACCGTAAACAGGCCGAAGTGGCACTGTGCCGGGCCCACTATGCCGAGGCGACGAGCGACTATTCAACGGCCATTGCCGCGGCCCAGGCAGCCATTGGCCTGGCCCAGGCAGCCCCGGACGTACACCGCGAGGCGGCGGGCTACCTGCAGTGGGGCCGGGCGCTGTGGCACCAGGGAGACTACGAGGCAGCCCGAACCCAACTCGAACAAGCCCTGGCCCTGGCTGGAAACGGACGGTTGCGCTCGGTGGAGGCAGACTGCTTGAGCAACCTCGGTATCATCTCCTGGTATCAGGGCGACTATGCTGAGGGCAGGGCATACTTCGAGCAGGCCCTGCTTTTCAAACAGGAGATAAACGACCGGCGGGGCGAGGGGCACGTGCTCAATAACCTAGCCGGTGTCTCCTACGAGCAAGGCAACCTTGCTCAGGCCCTGGCTTACCAGGAGCAAGCCCTGCGCATCTATCGCCAGACGGGCTACCGGCGGGGTGAGGGCATGGCGCTCTGCAACCTCGGCGTTTTCCTGGCTGAGCAGGGTGACTACGCCGCGGCCGAAGCCTACCAGGAGCAGGCCCTGGCCATCTACCGCGAGATCAACGACCGGGAGGGCGAGGCCGCGGCGCTCATCAACCTTGGTATCGTCTCCCTGTATCAGGGCGATTACGCTGAAGGCAGAGCCTATCAGGAACAGTCGCTGCGCATCAGCCGCGAGACGGGAGACCGGCGGGGCGAGGTCGAGGGACTGGTCTATCTGAGTCTGCTGTGCCACCACCTGGGCGATGATGAGGCCGCGCAGAGACATGGCCAGGAAGCGCTGGAAATCGCACAGGATATCAGCGATCGGCGCAACCGGAGCCACGCCCTGACCCACCTGGGCCACGCCCTGGCGGGTCTGGCCCGTCTGGAAGAAGCCACCGCCGCCTATCAGCAAGCCCTGGCCTTGCGACGCGAGTCGGGCGAACATCATCGGGCCATGGAATCGCTGGCCGGTATGGCTCGCATCTCCCTGGCCCAAGGAGATTTGATCCTGGCTCTCTCGCAGGTTGAGGAGATTATGAGCTATCTGGAGACCAGCGCTCTGGATGGCATGGATGAGCCTCTCCGGGTCTATCTGACCTGTTACCGCGTCCTGCGTGCCAACCAGGATGGCCGCGCCCGGAGTATCCTGACCACCGCCTATCACTTGCTGCAGGAGCGGGCCGCCAGAATCAGCGATGCGCAAATGCGCCGCCTGTTCTTGGAGAACGTGACCGCGCATCAAGAGTTGGTCAGCGAGTGGAAAAACGCAACGGCTAGGGGTTGCGAATAAATGGGCTTCGGCTGCCGTTTGAGAATTGAGAGGAAAAAGCAGTGGCGTCGCCATCCGCATGGGAGCGACTAACGGAAGGGCAATTGGTCGCCCGCAGTCAACGGGGAGACAAAGACGCCTTCGGCGAGTTGGTGCGCCGCTATCAGCGGTTGGCGGTCAGCATCGCCTACCGCATGAGCGGCGACGCCATGCTGGCCGAGGACGCGGCGCAGGACGCTTTCCTGCGGGCCTGGCAGCGGCTGGCCAGTTTCGAGTACCGCGGCGCCGGCAGCTTCCGCGCCTGGCTCTGCCGCATCGTCACCAACATGACCACCGACCTGCTGCGCAAAGCCCGTCCCACGGCGCCGATAGAGGCCCTATCCTTGCCAGGCGGCGTCCGTCCCGATGAGGCACATCTGCGCCAGGAGCAAGCGCAGACCGTGCGGGCAGCCATCCTGCGCTTGCCGCAAGCCAGCCGGGTCGCGCTCATCCTGCGGGAGTACGAAGGGCTCAGCTATCGGGAGATCGCCGAGGCCCTGGATATTCCCATGGGCACGGTGATGTCACGGTTGAGCTATGCGCGGAACAAGCTGCGGGAAGAGTTGGCAGATCAGCACGTCGGCAAATCAGCAAATCGGCAAATCAGCAAATCAGCAAGTCGGCACATCGAGCGGCGGTGAGACGGAAAATGCAGCATCCCACGGAGATGAGGTTAGCGGCCTACGCCGACGGCGAACTGAAAAAGGGCGAGGCGCGAGAGCTGGAGCGACACATGCAGCGCTGCCCGCAATGCCGGGCGGAACTGGCGGAACTGCGAGCGCTCACAGCGAGGCTGCAGGAGTTCGCCTTGCCCGAAGGACTGGGGCAAGACCTGTGGGAGAGGGTAGAGCAGCGGCTGCCGCCGCGGCGGGCGGTGACGCAACCTGCCTCCGGCGGCTTCCTGCACTGGCTGCCGCCTGTCGGCCTGGTCGCCTCTAACGCCGTCCTGCAGGCGGTGCCCATCGTGGCCCTGGGCCTCTGGGCGCTCAACGGCCTGGGGTTGCTCGACTGGCGGACGCTGGCCGCGGCGTGGCTCCCGGCCGGAGCGCAGCTCCCCAGCCTGCCCCTGGACGAGACCATCGCCCATGCGCTTTCCTGGCTGGTGGCGGCGCCATTGGGACCAGGCTTCAGCGCACTGACCCAGGCGTGGGGAGTGGACGTCACCGAGGTGTTCTCATGGCTGATGCCCAGCGCGCTGGCCGTCGTTGTTTCCGTCGGCCTGGCTTTGCTCTACCTGAGCTGGCTGCTGGCCTACT
>JACNHM010000222.1 GCA_014383605.1 Chloroflexota bacterium | reverse complement strand
CGCCCGGGGGGGGGGGGGGGGGGGGGGGGTGTGGGTCCTGTGCCCGGGAACCAACAGCACAGGGCGAAAGCTGGTTGGTTTTCACGACCGAGGCTCCCCCCTCCCCTGGCCCCTCCCTCAGGGGGGGGGGAAATGCTCTGGCGCTGCTGGGCGATCCGGCCCTCAGCCCGCCAGCGGCGAGAGTTCGCCCGCCTGCCGCCCGCGGCTGGGCCTACCTCAAGATCAGCGATGGCTGCGACGCCGCCTGTGGTTTCTGCACCATTCCGGCCATCAAGGGAGCGCTGCGCAGCCGTCCGCCGGAGGCACTGGTGGCCGAAGCGCAGGCGATGGCCGCCAGCGGCGCGCAGGAGCTCATCCTCATCGGCCAGGACACCACCGCCTACGGCCGCGACCTGGGCCAGCGCGATGGTTTGCCACACCTGGTGGAGGCCATCCTGGCCGCTGTGTCCGATCTGCGCTGGCTGCGGCTGATGTACGCCTACCCCGGTCACGTGAGCCAGCGGCTCATCGAAGTCATGGCCGCGGACGAACGGGTCTGCCACTACCTGGACCTGCCCCTGCAGCACGGCCATCCGGACACCCTGCGCCGCATGCGCCGTCCGGCCAACGTGGAGCAGACGCGACGCCTCATCGAGCGGCTGCGCGCCGCCATGCCCGACATCGCCCTGCGCTCCACCTTCATCGTCGGCTATCCGGGCGAGACGGCAGTGGAGTTCCAGACGCTGCTCGCTTTCGTCGCCGCCATTCAGTTTGACAAGGTGGGGGTGTTCACCTTCAGCGCCGAGCCGGGCACCGCGGCGGCGGAGTTGCCCGGTCAGGTATCAGAGAAGGTGAAGCAGGAACGTTACGAGCGACTGATGGCCGCGCAGCAGCGCATCTCGCTGGCCCGCAACCAGGCGCAGGTGGGCCGCCGGCTGGAGGTGCTGGTGGAGGGGACGGGCGATGGCCTCAGCGTGGGCCGTTCCTACCGCGACGCGCCGGAAATTGACGGCCTGGTGCTCGTCCCCGGTGAACTGCCCCTGGCGCGCGTGACCCCCGTGGTCATCACGGGGGCCATGGAGTACGATCTGGTGGGCGAGGCAGAGGCGAGGTGACCTCGCCCCCAGCAGCGGTTATCCGAAGAGACGAGACCAGAAGCCGCGGCGCGGCTCCTCAGCGTAGTCCTGAGCGTAGTCCTGCGTCTGCTGCACCAGGGCAGACAACGTGTCCTCCACCGCCCGCAGGCGGACTTCCAACGCTTCGCGGCGCGCCGCCTCCTGCCGTCGCACTTCCGAAACGGCGCGTTCCAGTTCCAGCATGCGGTCCCGCAGTTTGGCGTTTTCGGCTTTGAGGTTAAAATTGTCCTGCAGTACCGATCCGAGCAGTTCCCGATTGCTCTGCTGACTGTTGAGGAGCAACTGCTGGCCATCGGCCACCGTGTGCAGCGTGTCGGCGAGTACCGTGACGACCGGTGCCAGCGCGGACGCTGGCTCCTCCCTCGTCACCAGGGCGTAGACCTCCCCCTCGGGAGCATCGTCCAGGCGCGGCGCCCGCAAGCGCCGCCGCACCTGCTCGTAAGCGTACCCTTCGGTCAGCAGACCTTTGACGGTGATGAGGGTCGCCAGGTCCTCGTCGGTGTAGCGGCGGTGTTTGCTTTCATCCTCATCGGAGGCAGGGTTGGCCGTAGAGGACAGGAAGGGAGCAAATTGCTGCGACCAGCGGCGCAGCGTGGAAACGGAGACGCCGAGGCGAGCGGCAACTTCCGATGGCCGGCGGTGCGCGGGAGCGCTCATGATCCATCCTCCTCGATCACGCGATAGGTGGCATCAATAATCTCCCCGCCCGATGCCGGTTCCGCGGGAACGGTCTGTCCGCCGGACAGATACTCCTGCACGATCCGCTTCGGGCAGAGCTCGATGAACAACTGCATGCCCAGCAGCAGAACGGCCAGATCGTCCAGTTGTCCCAGAACGGGGATGAAATCGGGGACCAGGTCCCAGGGCAACAGGAGGTAAGCCACCGCCAGGCCGGGAATGACGGCTTTGAGCCACGGCGAAATACGTTTGTCGGTCAGCAAGCGCCAGACGAGTCGGAAATGGCGCACGATGTCAATCCTGCTGCTTTTGCGCTGCGGGGTGGACGTCTTATCACTGCTCATGGGGTCTCCTGGATTGTTTATGCTATCACGCGGCTTACGCCGGCAAAGCGATTATACTCCAGCTTGGCGGATTTGGCAAGCGATTGGCCGCTGCTGTGCAGCATGGACGACCGCCGGGCACCGGGCGAATCGCCCAGCGCCGTGCATGTTTGCCCTGGCCGAGGGGCGAGGATGAAGACGTTGCACCAGTGTCTGCTGGACTACCCCCTGGTTCTGCTGCAGGCCATCGCCGAGATGCGCGGCGTGCGGCTGGCCAGCACGGGACAACAGCAGGTGGCCGACCAACTGGCGGCGGCGCTGACCGATCCGCCCAACATCGCCGCCGCCGTGGCCGCCTGCAGCCCCGAAGCCCAGGCCGCGCTGCGGGAACTGATCGCCGCCAGCGGACGCGTCACCGCGCCAGCTTTCGCCCGCGCGCACGGCGAACTGCGCACTTTCGGCCCCGGCCGGCTGGCCCGCGAGACCCCCTGGCGTGACCCGATCAATGCCGCCGAGGAGCTGTGGTATCGCGGCCTCATCGCCCGTGGCTTCGCCCCGCTGGGCGCAGGCCTGGCGGAGTTCGTTTTCGTGCCCCGCGACGTGCTGCCGCACCTGCCGCTGGCCGCCGCCGAACCGCCCGGCTTCCACCTCGCGCCAGCACCTCAGCCTGCCGTCGTCCAGATCGCCGCCGATAGCCTGCTGGAAGACGCTTGCACGCTGCTCAGCTTCGTGCAGGAGGAAGGGGCCTGGGTGGATCACCGCAGCCGCTGGCGGGCACGCTCGCTGGCCGCCCTCAACGAGCGGCTGATGTTCCCGGCCAGGCTCGACTCCTTCGATCCGGAGGAGAGCGGCGACCCGCTGGCGCTGCTGCTGCATCTGGCAAAGCGTCTGGGCTGGCTGCGGGAGGAGCAGCGGCAGTTGCACCTGCAGGCGGCGCCGGTGCGTACCTGGCTGGAAGGGACGCACCCTCAGCAGCGGCAACTGCTGTGGGCCGCCTGGCGCGACGCTCCGGAGTGGGATGATCTCTGCCGGTCGCCGGGCTTACGCTGCGAGTCCACCGGGCCTCACGATCGGCGGGTTGCCCGGCACAAACTGCTGGGCCACCTGGCCCGCTGTGAGGCGGGCGTCTGGTACGCCGTGAGCGACTTCGCCGCCGCCGTCAAGCGGGTGGACCCCGATTTCCAGCGCCCCGATGGCGACTACCGCTCCTGGTACGTGCGGGACGCCGCCAGCGGGCGTTACCTGATGGGGTTTGAGCATTGGGAACAGGTGGAGGGTGCGCTGATCGCCTACGTGCTGAGCGGCCCAGCCCACTGGCTGGGGGCAACGGACGTGGGGGAATTCCCACCGCACGCGGCGGACGGCGCTGCTGCGCCGCCTGCCGCCGCCACGTTCCGCCTCACGGCAGCAGGAGCAGCGCTGCTGGGGCTGGCGGCGGAGGAGCCACCACAGCCCACGCCGCCGCGCCTGACGGTGCAGCCCGATTTCCGCGTCCTGGTCCCGCACGGCACGGCCTGCTTCGACCGCTTCCGGCTGGGCCGCTTCGCCGTCTGGGAAGCCAGCCGCCCGGCCTTTCGCTACCGCATCACCCAGGCGGCCCTGAAACATGCCCAGGAGCAAGGCATCAGCACCGCGCCCATCCTGGCCTTCCTGCGCCGCGCCAGCGGCGGCGACCTGCCGCCAAACATCGTTCGAGCTCTGACAACCTGGGAGAAATGACATGGTCTTTCTGATGTTCGTCCCCTTCATGCTTATCGCCATCGTGGCCAACCTGACCGAGCGCAACCGGCAGTACCGCTGGATCACCCACGGGCTGCTGATCCTGAGCAATCTGCTGGTGCTGTTCTCGGCGCTGGTGGTGCTCCTGATGTGGTTGGCCCTCGGAATCAGCGAGATGCCGCGGGACGTGCTGCCCATAGAGCCCAATTGGACGATGACCGCCGTCGTCCTTGGCCTCACCGGGCTGCTCAGCTTCCTGCCCCTGATCCGCGGCGTGCGGCGCTTCCTGGCCCGCTGGCTGAACATGGATCCCGATTCCACCGTGCACACCACAGCGCTGGTCTTCGCCGCCTACCTGGTCGGGCTGACCCTGATGCAGTTACCCCTCGTGGGCGGGCTAGAGGGCCTTGAGCAACTGGACGCCTCGCTGGGCCAGTCTGAATTGTGGCAGCAGACGCTGGCACTGCTGGGCATGGCCCTGATCGGTGTCGGGCTGGGGCTGCGGCGCAGCGTCGGGGAGACGGCCGCCCGCCTGGGCGTGCGCTGGCCCTCCTGGCCGACCTGGCTCGGCGTCATCGGGCTGGTGATCTTGCTCCAAGCCCTCGACTTTGGCGTGTCCATAGGCTGGCAGGCGCTGGATCCCGCCAGTTACGAACGTATCGGTCGCATCAGCAACAGCCTTTTCGGCGGGTTTATGTCACCTTGGGGCGCGCTGGCGCTGGGGGTCGCCGCCGGCCTGGGCGAGGAGACGCTGTTCCGCGGCGCGCTGCAGCCCCGTTTTGGCCTCCTGCTCACCAGCCTGCTCTTCGCCGTCATCCACATCCAATACGGCTTCCTCTCCCCCGCCACTCTGGTCATCTTCATCATCGGCCTGACCTTCGGCTGGCTGCGCCAACGTTCGGGATTGATCGCCTGCATCGCCGCCCACGCGCTCTACAACGTCCTGAACCTGCTGCTGGCCTCGTTGTGGCCGTAGGGGGCAAGAGGCAGGAGGCCAAACGATGGATCTGAGCGAACGGCTGCGCCGTTTGCAGCGGCTGGGGCTGCACAAGGGAACGTCGAAACTGCGTCCGCCCGCGCCGCCGCCCGCTGGCCCCGGCATCGAAGCGGTTGTGGACGGCGAGTGGATTTCCACCCCCCACGGCCATTGTTTCGTCTCCGAGACCACCTACCCCCTCGACGAGTGGCGCGGCGGGCTGCCTCTGGGGGAGTGTCTGACGCTGCCGCCGGCGGCGCTGGCCGCCTGTGCCCGCGATCCGGCGCTGGCCGAACTGGACTGGCGCACCGCCGCCTTCGTGGACACCGAGACCAGCGGCCTGGCCGGAGGCACGGGCACCTTCGTCTTCCTGCTCGGCGTGGGCACCTTCGACGACCAGGGCTTCACCGTGCGCCAGCTTTTCATGCCCAGCCCCGCCGAGGAGGGCGCGCTGCTCCACGCCGCCGCGGGCATCCTCGACCGCTGCACCGGCCTGGTCAGCTACAACGGCCGCGCCTTTGACCTGCCGCTGCTGAACACCCGCTTTATCCTCAACCGCCAACTCCCCCGCCTGCAGGACGCACCGCATCTGGATCTGCTGTTCCCCGCCCGCCGCCTGTGGCGGGCCCGCCTGGGTTCCTGTACCCTGGGCAACGTGGAACAGCAGGCCCTGGGCGTGCTGCGCCAGGAGGCCGATGTGCCCGGCTGGCTCATCCCCACACTCTATCGGGAGTACCTGCGCAGCGGCGACGCCAGCGAGCTGCGCCGCGTCTTCTACCACAACCTGGAAGACATCCTGTCGCTGGTCACGCTGGCGGCACGCCTCTGCCGCCTCTTCGTGCCCGACGGCATCCCCACTCTGGACGAGCTTCCCCCTGTTGACCGCTTCAGCCTGGGCCGCGCCTACGAGGAACTGGGCTGGGCTGCCGCCAGCGAGGACGCTTACCGGCAGGCGCTGGCTGCTGCACTGCCGCCTGACGTGCGCGAGCGTGCCCTGCAGCAGCTTTCCTTCCTGCTCAAGCGGCAGGGGCGCAGAGAAGAAGCGGCCCACCTGTGGCGGCGGTGGAGCGCCGAAGCCCTGGATGGCCAGTTGACCCCCTTCGTGGAGCTGGCCAAGCACCACGAGTGGCACGTGACGAACCTGCCAGCGGCCCTGGCCTGGACGCAGGAGGCCCTACAGCGGGCGGAGACGTGGCCGCCGTCCCCCGGCCGCAGCCTGGCCCTGGCCGAGCTGCAACATCGGCTGAACCGATTGCAGGACAAACTGGTGAAAAGTTCAGAGGCTTGATCGGTGCTCCTGCTGATAAGCGGTAAACTTTCGCAGTTTTGGCTTTTGTGGTATAATTGGCGGCGATGGCAGGAACATACAGGCAACACAAACCTTTTTTGAGAAGGAGTGTACGATGCTTATCGTAGGAGTCAGCGAGTTCGGCGGTACCTGGTTGATGAACCACGATGGCCTTAAAGGCAAATTGGTGCTGGAATGCGTGGAGGAAGAGGTTGAGAACTCGGAAAACCCGGTGATCACCCTGGTCGGCCGCTATGCCGACGCCAGCGGCCAGCCCTACCCCGTGGACAGCATCAGCGTTGACGTTCACCGGATCAGTTTCATCATTCATTTCACCGAACACAGCCAACTGTACCGCGGCTACCTGTTCACGGAGACCCGAGATGCTATGGCCGGCTACACCATCCGCGGCGAGGAACGCTTCGGTTGGTTCGCCATCCTCGCAGAATCGCCTCTGATCGCCTCCTGAGCAGGCGGAACACCCCAGGACTTCCCCCTTTGGGCCAGGCGACGTGGAGGTCGCTTCTCCTCAAGCATCCTCGGGCTTGCCGCGCACGCCCCGGACAGCGCATGGCAGTTGACATGGCTGCAAGCGTATGGTATACTCGCAACCGTCCGCCAGAGAGCGGACGTCCTACTTGTGCTCCTCACCACTGTGTCCACTGGCAACGTCTGTTGTCGTTTTGAGTCGGCTGTCGTCAGATTGTGCTCTCGGCGACCCGCACCCCAAGGGGGCGCTTCAGAAAGTCGTTCTGCAGCACGGTTAGCTGAATCCTGGGAGTTTTGATGGCCGTAACCAAAGTGGAGATCCGCTGCGGCGCCTATTACGACTCCGTAGTCCTCATGCAGTTGCAGCGCTCCCTGGCTGCCCTGCCCAACATCCTCGACGCCGGCGTGGTGATGGGCACCGAGGCCAACAAGGACATCCTGGCCCAGAGCGACTTGCTGACGCCAGCAGCCCAGGCCGCCGTACCGGATGACCTGCTCATCGTCGTCCGGGCCGCCGACGAGTCCGCAGCCCAGATTGCCCTGGACCAGGTAGACGAACTCCTCACCCGACGCCGGCCAGGCATCGAGCAGGAATACCGCCCCCAGAGCCTGGAAACCGCTGTCCAGATGCTGCCCGACGCCCAGTGGGTGCTCGTCTCCGTGCCCGGCCGCTATGCCGCCGGCGTGGCCCGCCAGGCGTTGCGGTGGGACAAGAACGTCTTCCTCTACAGCGACAACGTCGCCCTGGACGATGAGGTCGCCCTCAAACAAACAGCCGCCGAGAAGGGCTTGCTGGTCATGGGGCCGGATTGCGGCACAGCCATGGTCAACGGCGTGGGATTGGGCTTTGCCAACCGCGTGCGGCGGGGGCCCATCGGGCTGGTCGCCGCCTCGGGAACGGGCCTGCAGCAGGTGAGCAGCCGCATCCACCAGTTGGGGAGCGGCGTCACTCACGGGCTGGGCACCGGCGGGCGTGATCTCTCCCAGGCCGTGGGCGCGGTGACCGCCCGCCAGGGCCTCGATCTCCTCCGCCGCGACCCCGACACGCAGGTCATCGTGCTCGTCTCCAAGCCGCCGTCGCCCACCGTCGCCGACGAGTTGCTGCGCGCTGCCCGCTCGGCGGGCAAGCCGGTGGTGGTGGATTTCATCGGCTATGCCCCTCCCTCCCGGCAGGTGGACAATCTGTATTTTGCCAGCACCTTGGACGAGGCGGCGGAGTGGGCGGTGCGCCTGACGAAGGACGAAGGACGAAGGACGGAAGACACTGAGAAGGCGACTGGCCTGGATCGTTGCGCGCCGGGGCAGCGCTACCTGCGGGGCCTCTTCTCCGGCGGCACGCTGGCCTACGAGGCCCTGCTCATCCTGCAAGACTACCTGCCCGCCGTCTACTCCAACGTCCCCCTGGACAAAAAGCATCGCCTGGCCAGCTCGCTGGTCAGCCAGGAGCACACCATCGTGGACCTGGGCGAGGACGAATTCACCGTCGGCCGTTTGCACCCCATGATGGACAACGACCTGCGCCTCCGGCGGCTGCAACAGGAGGCCGACGACCCGGAAGTGGCCGTGATCCTGCTGGACGTGGTGCTGGGCTACGGCGCGCACCCCGACCCGGCCGGCGAACTGGCCCCGGCCATCGCCAGCGCACGGGCGCGGGCCGCCGCAGCCGGACGCTACCTGCAGGTGGTCGCCGTCGTGGTCGGCACCGACGAGGACCCGCAGGACTTGGAGGCCCAGGTGCGGCAACTCGAAAAAGCGAGAGCTCAGGTGTATACCAGCAATGAGGCAGCCGTCCGCTACACTGGCCGCCTGCTCCAGTCCCTCAATCCGCAATCCGCAATCCGCAATCCGCAATCCGTAGATCTGGCTGTGCTGCACAGGCCTCTTGCGGCCATCAACGTCGGCCTGGAATCGTTCGCCGAGAGCCTGACGGCCCAGGGTGCGCCGGTCGTCCAGGTGGATTGGCGGCCTCCGGCAGGTGGGGACGAGAGGTTGATGGGGATTCTGGAGAGGATGAGGCGTGGGTAGATATTGGGTATTGGATATTGGGTACTGGTCAATACCCAGTATCCAGCCGGAAAGGAATGATGCGAGATGAACGAATTCACCGCTGCCTGCGTGCAGATCGCCGTCACACCCAACGACGTGCAAGCCAACGTGGACAAGGGCATCGCCTGGCTGGAGAAAGCAGTCCGCGAATACGAGGCCGAGTTGGTCGTCTTTCCGGAGACGGTGACCACCAGCTTTGTGACCGGTTTGGATGCCGACGAGCTATGGGATCTGGTGGACGAGGCCCCCGGACGCATCACCGGCGACGTGCAAGCCGCCGCCAGGGCGCTGGGCGTGCACGTGGTCTGGCCTTCGTATCGCCGCGGGCCGCAGCGCGGCGTGGTCTACAATTCGTCCATACTCATCGGCCCCGATGGCCAGATCATCGGCGTCTACGACAAGACGCACCCCTTTCCGCTGGAACGGGCGGATCGCGGTGGTTGGGTGACCGTGGGCACCCGCGCCGAGGTGTACGAGACCGCGCTGGGCAGTATCGGCATGATCATCTGCTACGACGGCGACTTCCCGGAGCTTTCCCGCCTGCTGGCGGTGCAGGGCGCCGAGATCATCGTGCGGCCCTCGGCCCTGCTGCGCAGCTTCGACATCTGGCACATCACCAACGCCGCCCGCGCCTACGACAACCACGTCTACGTGGTGGCCACCAATGCCGTGGGACCCGACGCTGGCGGCAGCTACTACTTCGGCCACAGCATGATCGTCAACCCCATCGCCTGGCGGCTGGCCCAGGCCCGGGGCGGCGAGGAGATCATCGCCGCCCGGCTCGACCCCGACCCACTACGCTACGTGACCTGGGGCAGCAAGAGCCCGCAGATCTTCGATCACCTGGCGGATCGCAACCTGGCGCTGTACGAGGGGATTCTCAAAGAGGCCAGCTCCCGATTTGAGATTGGGTAGCGCATCCCGCGGGTTGGGGATGCGATGGCGGGCTTACACAAGCAGTAGACGCACTCAGAGAAAACTGTGACAGCGAGGTAAGCAGATACATGCGGTTTGAATGGGATGAGGAAAAGAATGCGGTGAACATCCGTAGGCACAAAATAGACTTCGCGGATGTTCCACTGGTCTTTAACGGCCCAATGCTCGTCGAGCTAGATGAGCGAGAAGACTACGGAGAAGATCGTTGGATCGGTATTGGCATCTTGCGGAACATTGTTGCCGTTGTTGTGTTTACCGAACCTCGACAAGATACAATCCGCATCATTTCTGCACGAAAGGCGAACAGACATGAGCGAAAGAGATACGAACAAGCACTCACAAACCGATTGGCGAAAGTTGGAAGCAATGACGGATGAAGAGATAGATTACTCTGATATTCCGCCACTTGACGACAACTTTTTTGCTCGCTCTACGCTTAGGCTACCCCATCAGCCGCAAGTGATCGTTACGATGCAAGTAGACCCTGATGTATTTGCGTGGTTCAGTGCCCAGAAGGACGGATGGGAGCAGCGGATGCGCGCGGCGCTACGGATTTACGTCGAGGCGCACAAAGATCAGCAACCAGTCCACGCCGCTTAGTCATGCCGGCATGGCAGTTGTCCGCGCTTGCGACAACCACATCATGCTGCATCGGATAAGGAACACCTATCAAGAGTTTCCCCCGCGGTTCTGGGCGTTGGTTATCGCCGCCTTCATAGACCGCATCGGTGGAACCCTGATATACCCCTTTTTCGCCCTGTACGTCACCGAGAAGTTCGACGTCGGCATGACGCAGGCCGGGGTGCTGTTTGCCATCTTCTCCATCTCGGGCCTCTTGGGCAGCATGATGGGCGGCGCGCTGACCGACCGGCTGGGGCGGCGGGGCATGGTGCTCTTCGGGCTGGTGTTCAGCGCCCTCAGCAGCGTGTCCATGGGCCTCGTCAACCAGTTGTCCGTGTTCTACTCCTTGGCCGTCGTCGTGGGATTGCTTTCCAACGTCGGCGGGCCGGCGCGTCAGGCCATGGTCGCCGACCTGCTGCCGGAAGAGAAACGCGCCGAAGGCTACGGCATCATCCGGGTAGCCGGCAACCTGGCCTGGATCATCGGCCCTACCATCGGCGGGCTTCTGGCCGCCAGATCCTATCTGCTGCTGTTCGTCCTCGACGCCGTGGCCAGTTTGATCACCGCGGCCATCGTGTACCGGCTGGTGCCGGAGACGAAACCGGAGGCAACGGCAGAGCAGCGGCAGGAAACCTTCTTGAAAACGCTGGGCGGGTATCGTCTCGTCCTCGCCGACAAGATGTACGTGGCCTTCCTGGCCACATCCATGCTCATGCTGGTCGTCTACCAGCAGATGTACAACACCCTCTCCGTGTACCTGCGCGATGTGCACGGTGTGTCTCCGCAGGGATACGGCTTCATATTGAGCCTGGACGCCGCAACGGTGGTGTTGCTGCAATTCTGGGTGACCCGGCGGGTCAGCAAGTACTCGCCGATGCTGATGATGATGGTGGGAACCCTGTTCTACCTGGTAGGGTTCACCATGTACGGCTTTGTTTCCGCTTACTGGCTCTTTGTGGTGGCCATTCTGCTCATCACCGTGGGCGAGATGATCGAGATGCCGGTGGGGCAAGCCCTGGTGGCCCGTTTCGCTCCGGAAGATATGCGCGGGCGCTACATGGCCGTGTTCGGCCTGGCCTGGACGATCCCGGCGTCCGTGGGGCCCTGGGCCGCCGGCCTGATCCTGGACAACTACGACCCCAACTGGGTCTGGTACGCGGCGGGGATCATCTCCGCCGTGGCCGCCGCCGGGTTCTACGTCCTGCACGTCAAAACTCAGGCCCGTTTTGCCCCCGGTGCCGAGGAAGCGCAGCCAGCCACAGTCATGCCCTGAGAGGATGTCAGATGGCCGAAGCACACGATTTCGAACAGGCCTGGCTGGCCAAACTCTCCCGTGGCCTGGACGCGTTGGCCGGCGCAGACATCCGCCAGAGGGTGATGCAAGGCAGCGAAGGGCTATCATCCCGTTCCAGTCGCCGTGAGGTCATCGCCTGGTCCCGGCAGGCCATGGAACGGCTGGAGGCCCTGGTGGATGAGCAAAGAAGCAGGGGCATCCTGGCCGGCTGCGCCTGCCAGTACCCCAGGTCCGACCTGCAAGCGATCAGGCAGGCCACCCAGGCCAGCGGAGACGTGGACCTGGCCCACCGCATGCTGCAGGCGCAATTCGAGGCCTTCCTGAGCGGCGTCCTGCACCTGGAAGAACCGCTGATCG
>JACNHM010000342.1 GCA_014383605.1 Chloroflexota bacterium | reverse complement strand
CACTAGCACACAATTGTTGGCCAGTGCGATGCTGCCGATAAAAAGATCTGCATCCTCAAGCAGTTGACCGTCCCGGCGCAGGGTGGCATAAATCCCAGCAGTTCTGCGGCTGGCTGACAGGTCGAAGGGCAGAATGATGTTAGCGGCCATAAAGCGTTCAAACGCTGCCAGTTTGCGCGTAGCTCCTGCGTAGTGCAGTCCACGCAAGATTTCGTAACAAGTGATAGTGCTGATAGCGACCGGGCCATGCTCCCGGATGTAAGCCCTGGCTTTGTCAGCTACACCGAAGTGATCTTTCAGCATGAATGACATGGTGTCTGTGTCGAGCAAGCGTTGTCTCACCACGCCACCTCACGGGGGCCAATGAAGGGGCTTCGACGCTCGATCGCTTCGTCGAAGCGTTCTTCTTCTTTCGGCGTCAGGTCTCGCAGCAAGCCGACGATCCCTTCCAGGGCTTCCAGCCCTTCGTGGTTCACGGGCGACTGGATAGGCGCCTCATCCAGAAATGTAATCGTAACCAGACGAGGCCCTGTCAAACTCACCGGTTCCAGCAGATTGATTTGTCCGTCTTTGTAAATACCTCTAACTGCCAACATAATAAACCTCCCATCCCCGACGTCGCCAGGGATAACTACAGCGGCAGTTCCTCATCTTTGCGAAACGTCGCCAGGGGCGGTGGCGTGTCGGGGTCGCCGCCGGCGCGGTAGCCGAACAGCGCCTCCACCTCCTTGGCCAGCTTGCGGTTCAGCAGGCTCAGCGGGATGTGCATGGGGCAGGCCTGCTCGCAGGCGTCGCATTCCACGCAGCGGCCTGCCAGGTGGTAGGCGCGCATGACGTGGAAGAAGGCCTTCTCGGGCAGTTCGATGGCGATGGACATCCACAGCGGCTCCACCTGCTCGGCCATGCACTCGAAGCAGTAGCAGCCAGGGCAGGCCTGGCGGCAGGCGTAGCAGCGGATGCAGCGGTCGAACTCCCGCGCCCAGAAGGCCAGCCGCTCGGCAGCGCTCAGCCCCTCCAATTCGGCCACGTCGGCCCAATCCTCGTCCACCGGCGCCACCTTGGGCGGTTCGCCCACCAGCGTGTCGTAGAAGATGGGCACCCGCTCGGTGCAGCGGCGGCAGCGAGCCTGCAGTTCGTTCTCCGTGCCCTCGTCGCACATCCCGGCGCAGGCCACGCCGATGACGAAAACCTTCTCCCGCTCGATCTGTCCCTCGTGCAGCAACACGTTCAGCGCGCGCACGTCGCAGGGTTTGGCGACGACGGCCACCCGTGGCACCTCCTCGCCGCGGCGGGGCGGCGTCTTGCGGTCGTGCAGGTAGACCATCAGGTTGTGATGGCAGGTGTCGTCCCACACCAGCCGCTCGGCGTCGGCGGGATCGTAGATGAAAGCGGGACGGACGCGGCCCCGCGGGCTGCGCTCGTAGCCGATGACGCAGCTCACTTCGCCCAGTTCCATCAGTTCCCTGGCCCGGGTGCGCAGGGCGGTCTGGATGCTCTCGCTCATCGGCGCCTCCTTGGCAGGCCTGCCTGCGCCCGCGTCGCGGCAGGCAGGCCGTTCCACGGCCCCAGTTGCTGCACCTGCTCGGTGAAGTCGGTCACCACGCGGGCGAAGCGGTGTCCCTCGGCGGCGGAGACCCAGTCAATGTGCAGCCGCTCCGTCTCGACGCCCACAAAATCGAGGAAGCTGTGCATGAGGGCGTAGCGGCGACGGGCGTGGTAGTTGCCTTCGCTGTAGTGGCAATCGCCCGGATGGCAGCCCAGCACCATCACGCCGTCGGCCCCCTCCTGCAAGGCTTTAAGCACGAAGAGGGGGTCCACCCGGCCCGAGCAGGGCACACGGATGATGCGGATGTTGGCGGGATAGGGGATGCGGCTGGTGCCGGTCATGTCGGCGCCGGCGTAGCTGCACCAGTTGCACAGGAAGCCGACGATACGGGGTTCAAAGTTGTCGCTCATAGGCTCGTCCTTCTCGGTATCAGGTATTGGGTATCAGATGTTGGGTCTGTACGGATCGTTCCAGTCCATGGGGCTGACGGAGAATTGGATCGTCTCTTCTCTTCTCTTCCGCAGCTTTCATGTGAAAGTGGCAACGGGAACCAGCTCCATTCGCTCTGGCGTCTTCTTTGTAGCAGCAATCTCTTCAACTTGATGTAACAGGGTTGAGTGGTAGTACCGGTAGCCACACTTGTTGCATACGCCAATGGGCACGTTCTCCAGGATGACGAAGCCGTGTCGGTGCTTGAAAGCTTCCCGTTCTACCACCCGCTCCTGCACGATGCCATCGCAGTATTCGCATCTATATCCGTACATCCTACCACATCGCTTCTTCACGCATACATTCTGTCGCAAAGGCAAACACTGCCCGCAGGCTTTGCGGTGTGAGAGTGGGATAATTGTCCAGAATCTGCTTCTCGGTCCACCCGGCAGCAAGCAGATCCAGCACAAACTCAACGGAAAGCCGCGTGCCTTTGACTACCGGTTTGCCCAATAACACTTCCGGATCGGAGTGGATGTACTTTCTCCAGTCCATTGTTTTCCCTCATCACAGGTAGGTATGCCTATCCAGTCGCCACCAGCTCCACCGGACGGAGCAGGGCGCCAAGTTGCAGCAGCAGTTGCTGGTCGCTGTAGCCGTGCAGGGTGATGGCTTTGCCGCGGCAGGCGGCCACGCACACGCCGCAGCCCTTGCACAGCGCCGGGTTGATCTCCGCCAACGGCTGGCCGCGCTGTTCCACCATCTCGATGGCGCCGAAGGGGCAGACCTCCACACACAGCCCGCAAGCGACGCAGCGCAGCGGCAGCACCTCGGCCGTGATCGGCTCGATCTGCACGCTGCCCCGCTGCAGAAGGCCCAGCGCCTGCGCTGCCGCCCCGCTGGCCTGGGCCACGGTGTCGGGGATGTCCTTGGGGGCCTGGCAAGTGCCGGCCAGGAAGATGCCATCGGTGGCCGTCTCCACCGGCCGCAGCTTGGGGTGCGCCTCCAGGAAGAAGCCATCCTCGCTGCGGGTGATGTGGAAGAGCTGGGCTACCTCCTCGGCGTCGGCGGCGGGCACCATGGCCGTGGCCAGCACCACCATGTCCACGGGGATCTCCACGATCTCGCCCAGCAGCGTGTCCTCGGCGCGCACCAGCAGCCGCCCATTGCCCCCTGATTCCACCTGCGCGCCCTTGCCGCGGATGAAGATCACGCCCTCTTCCTGCACGCGGTCGTAGAACTCGGTGTAGCCCTTGCCGAAGGCGGTGATGTCGAAGTAGAACTCATACACCTCAGCATGCGTCTTCTCGCGGATAAGGTGCGCCAGCTTCATGGAGTGCATGCAGCAAACCCGTGAGCAGTAGGCGTTGTGCTGGCGATCGCGGCTGCCGATGCAGTGCAGGATGGCCACGCTCTGCGGCTTGCGCCCATCCTTCAATCGGACTTCACCGGCCGTCGGCCCGCCGGCATTGACCAGCCGCTCCGCCTCCAGCGATGTGTAAACGTTCTCCAACCGCCCGTAGCCGTACTGCGGCATCTTACGGGCGTCGTACATCTCGAAGCCGGTGGCCAGGACGATGGCTCCCACCTCGACCTCCTCCAGCCGCTCCTGCATGTTGTGGTCAATGGCCCCCTTCTCGCAGGCCCACACGCAGCGATGGCACTCGGAGCAAATGCCGCAGTCGAGGCAACGATCGGCCTCGGCGATGGCCTCCTCCTCGGTGAAGGGCAGGATGATCTCCTTGAAGGTGCGCACCCGCTGCTCCAGCGGCAGCCGCGCCGGCTCCAGGCGCGGCGCGGGCTTGATCGCCCCCAGGCGCACCTTGGTTGCGGCCTCCTCTTTGTCCCATTTCTCCACGGGAGGCTTGGCAGGCGGCGGCTGGCGCAGCGGCTCGCCCCGCAGGTAGCGATCAACGGAAGCCGCCGCCTCGTGCCCCAGGGCCACGGCGTTGATGACGAAACCAGCGCCGGGAATGACCCCGCGCCCGGCGAAGATGCCCACGTGCGACGTGGCCAGCGTCTCTTCGTCGCCGGTCAGCTTGTCAAAGGGCGGATCGAGGAAGGTGAGATCGGAGAACTGGCCGATGGCGCGGATGACGGTATCCACTTCCATGACAAACTCGGTGCCTGTTTCCGGCACCACCACTCGCTTGCCCGTTTCGTCAATGCGGCTCAACTGCCGCGAGCGGGCGCATTCCATGCCCACCACCTGGCCATTTTCCCCCAGGATGCGGGTGGCCACGGTGTTGAGCACCAGCTTGATCCCTTCTGCCTCCGCCTCCTCCAGCTCCCAGGGATAGGCGGGGATCTCGCCGCGCGAGCGGCGGTAGACCAGGGAGACCTCCTCGGCGCCCAGGCGCAGGGCGGTGGTGGCGGCATCCACGGCGGTGATGCCGCCGCCCACCACGGCCACCTTCTTGCCGATCTTCACCCGCCGCCCCAGGTTGGCCTGGCGCAGGAAGGCGATGGCCGACAGCACCCCCTCCAGGTCCTCGCCGGGGATGCCCAGGCTCGTCTGTTGGCTGACGCCGGTGGCCAGGTAGACGGCATCGTGGTCGCCGCCCTTGGCCTTCAGCAGCCGGGCCGGATCGCGCACCGGGCTGTTCAGCCGCAGCTCCACGCCCAGAGCCAGGATGTCGTCAATGTCCCGCTGCAGGATGCCTTTGGGCAGGCGGTGCTCCGGGATGCCCGTGCGCATCATGCCGCCGGCCACGGGCAGGGCCTCGAAGACGGTCACGCCGTAGCCCTTTCTGACCAGATCCTGGGCCGCCGTCAGCCCGGCCGGACCGGAGCCGACGACGGCCACCCGTTCCTCGTGGATGTGCGGGGCGGGATCCAGCGGCCGCGGCAGGCCGTGGGCATAGACGTAGTCCACGACGAAGCGCTTGAGGTGCATGATGGAGATGGACTCGTCCACCAGGCGGCGGTTGCAGCGTCCCTCGCAGGGGTGATGGCAGGTGCGCCCGCAGGCGCTGGGGAAGGGGTTGTCCTCGCGGATGATGCGCAGCGCTTCCTCGAAGTGGCCTTCGCGGATGTGGGAGATGTAGCCCTGGGCGTGCTGGCCGGCGGGACAGCCGTCCTGGCAGGGGGCGATGCCCACTTTGTCAATGACGAAGGCGTTGGGCACGGCCTGGGGGAAGGGGCGGTAGACCACTTTGCGGTTGGCCAGCCCCAGGTCGAACTCGCTGGGCAGCTCCCGCGGGCAAGCCTCGGCGCAGGAGCCGCAGCCGGTGCATTCGTTCACCTTCACGTAGCGCGGCTTGCGGCGCACCTGCACCCGGAAGTTGCCCACGTAGCCCTTCACGTCCACCACCTCGCTGTAGTCCATGAGATGGATGTTGGGGTGGGCGGACACGTCCACCATCTTCGGAGTGAGGATGCAGGCCGAGCAGTCGAGCGTGGGGAAGGTTTTGTCGAGTTGGGCCATGTGCCCGCCGATGGAGGGCTGCCGTTCCACCAGGTAGACGGGGAAGCCGGCGTTGGCGATGTCCAGCGCGGCCTGGATGCCGGCGATGCCGCCACCCACCACCATCGCCGCCTGCGTCACCGGTTCCTGGCGGGGATAGAGCGGCCGGTGCTGCCACACCCGCTGCACGGCGGCCCGGATGAGGTCTTTGGCCTTGTCGGTAGCGGCGGCGATGTCGCTGTGCACCCAGGAGCAGTGCTCGCGGATGTTGGCCACCTCCAGGAAGTAGGGGTTCAGCCCCGCCTTCTGCAGGGCGGCGCGGAAGGTGCGCTCGTGCATGCGCGGCGAGCAGGCTCCCACCACCACCCGATCCAGCCCCAGCTCGACGATGTCCTGGCGGATGGCCTCCTGGCCGGGGTCGGAGCAGGTGTACTTGTTGGTGCGGGCCACGACCACGCCCTCCAGCCGCCGGGCGTACTCGGCCACCTTCTCCACGTCCACCGTGGCGGCGATGTTGGACCCGCAATAGCAAACATATACGCCGATCTTCATGGCTTGTTCTTCTCCAATGCTTCGCATGGAAAGTACACAAGTAGACAAGTACACAAGTACACAAGGGGGAGCATGAGCGCTCTACCTGGCTTTCCCTTGTCTACCTGTCTCCTTGGTTCCTTGTTTACTTCTCTGTGTGGGTCAGATAGCTCTGCACCTGTCGCGCAAATTCATCGAAGTCGGTCAGTTCCTGTGTCAGGGCCTGGTAAACTGCCTCGTAGTCCAAGCGCCAATAGATGTGGACAATGGCGTTGCGCATGCCGGCCATGCCGCGAATGCGGCGCGCAAAGGCAGGCTCCAGCAATCCCTTCTCCCCGGCCAATTGGATCAAGTTCGTCGTGTCCAGTTCGATCAAGCTCACGCCGACCACTGCCAGGAAGTGACGACAGACGTCGAGAACCGCCTCCAGCGCAATGCGCAGGTAGTGCACGCCCAGCTCCCTGGTATCCACGTCGGCATAGAATCCCTCGAAGGAGTCGAACCGTTCGCGCAATTCTCGGAGCCGGGCCACCGCCTCATCCAGTGCGGACAACAGGATCTGCACCCGTTCGCGGTTCAGTTGCCGTTCTGACATACTCAATCCCTCCTGGCATCGCTGCTCGAATTGCAGGTCATACTCTGCTTTGAAGTGGCGGTAGTCGTCGTACTCGAAGAGGACCTGAGCTACGAAATCCGGCACCTGGCTGGCATCTCTGGTGTAAAGCTGCACCCCTTCCAGCAGGGCGTTGAGCTTCAGCACGGCATTGGCTCGGTTGAGGACCACCAGATCCACCTGGCGCGTACCCAGAGCCTGGCATAGCGCCTCCTGCAAAGCCAGATAACGGTCGAAGCTGTAGCGCTCGAATAGCACGGCCACATCCACGTCCCGCGGCGCTCCGTCACCCCTTGCCGTCGAGCCGAAGAGGGTTGCCAGGCTTACACCATCACTCTGGAAAACCGGCGCCAGTCTCTCGACAATACATTCTGGTCTCACCAGTGCACCTCGTTGCCTCGTCCACTTGTGGCTCTTCTTCCCTCAATCCCCCACCGCTTGCCACACCAGCTCCGCCAGATCCATCACCCGCATGCGCACCTTTTCTTTGCGGGTGGCGGCCATCAGCGTGCGCTTGCACTGCTGGCAGGCGGACAGGAGAATGCGAGCGCCCGTCTTCTGGGCCTGCTGCACCCGCCGGCCGGCCACCTCTGCCGTCACGCTGTCGTCCACGATCTGCACATCGCCGCCGCCGCCGCAGCACATGGCGTCCTGGCGGGTGGCCTCGAACTCCCGAAACTCGACGCCGGGGATGGCTTCGATCACGTAGCGGGGCGCGTCGTAGACGCCGCTTTTGCGGCCCAGGTCGCAGGGGTCGTGATAGGTGACCACCTGCTCGACGGAGCCCAGCTTCAGCTTGCCGTCCTCGATGAGCCGGGCCAGGTACTGGCTGGCGTGCAGCACCTCGAAGCCCAGCCGCGGCGCCCCCAGGCGGGGGTAGATGTGCTCCCAGGTGTAGTAGCAGGAGGGACAGGTGGTGACCAGCGTTTTGACGCCCATGGCCCGCGCCCGGGCGACGTTGTGCTCCATCAGCGCCGCCACCTCGCCCTCCATCCCGGCGCTGTAGAGGGGATAGCCGCAGCACCATTCGTCGCCGCCCAGCGTGGCGAAGTCCACGCCAGCGCTCCCCATCACCTGCACCATGGCCTGGGGGATGCCATAGACCATGGGATAGAACGAGGCCACGCAGCCGATGAAGAAAAGCACCTCCGCCTGGCGCTTCTGCCGGAAGGCCAGGGCGTCCTCCTCCAGGTTCTGGCTCCAGATGAGGCGGGTGTCGTTGGCGTCGCCGGAGATGTTGTAGTGGGTGGTCACAGTATCGCGCAACACCTTCAGGTTCTCCGGCACCTGCAGGTCGCGGTCAATGGCCAGGCTGCGCAGGCTGATGAGGGCGTCGGTGATCTTGATCTCCCGCGGGCAGCGTTCGGTGCAGAGGTAGCAAGAGGTGCAGAGCCAGATGGCGCGGCTGTGCAGCACCCGCTTTTCCATGCCCAGCCGGATCATGTGCAGGAGAGCACGGGGTGTGTAGTCCATGGCTGTGGCCGTGGGGCAGGAGCCGGAGCAGGTGCCACATTGGTAGCAGGTGATCACCCGTTCGCCCCCGCGCAGCGCGGACACGGTGGCCAGAAACGTCTCGGCCGGTGGCGTGAGCGGATTGGACATCGGTCAGTTTCCTTTCCATTTCCATTCCATGGCATCAACGTCGTTCGCCGGAGGTCTCCTGACCGAGGCGAAGGCCGTTGGCCAAAGAGACGGTGTGCGCTTCACTCAGGATAAGCTTGAGGACAAACCAATTCGGCAGGTGCAAGCCACTTCAGGGGCGAATTGGCGGTGGTATTATACCAGAAGGTGGGGAAGTATGTCAACATCGCGGAAAGGGCTATGTTGACACGTTATCGCCGATGTGGCTGAGGGAGCTGAAAACTCACCACGAAGGCACAAAGACACCAGGGGAGCACCGGGCCTTTTGATTCTCACTGGCTCTCGCTGCGGCTGGCCAGATACTGCCGGTCGTAGGCGGCGAAGATGTCCATCAGGCGGCGGGTGAGCGGGCCCACCCGCCCGTCGCCCACCGGCTGCCCGTCCAGGCGGGTGACGGGCAATACCTTGCGGCTGGTGCTGGTGATGAAGGCCTCCTGCCACGCCTCCCGCTCGGAGAGGCTCAGCGGCCGTTCCTCGGTGGGGATGGACGCTTCCTGGGCCAAACGCAGGACCAGCGCCCGCGTGACGCCGGGCAGCACCATCTCTACCGGCGCGGTCAGCAGCCGTCCCGCCCGCACGACGAAGAAGTTGCTGCTGGCTCCCTCCGTGACCACGTCCCCCTGATGCAACAGCGCCTCGTGCACCCCCTGCCGGCGGGCCTCCCGGCGGGCCAGGAAGTTCAACAGGGTGTTCAGCGACTTGGCCTGCGGCAGGTAGCGCACGCCCTGCACGGTGATAAGCTCGACGCCCCGCTCGTAGAGGACGGGCGGATAGTGCGGCGGCTCCTGGGGCCAGAGGGCGCAGAGGGGGCCGTTGCCCGGCGTCGGTCCCAGGGCGACGATGCGCAGCAGGCAGTGGGTCACCCCGGCGCGGGTCAACAGCGGTTCCACCCAGGAGTTGATGACCTCAGGCGGGGCGGGCAACTCCAGCTCGATCCGCGCCGCGGAGTTGGCCAGCCGCTGCAGGTGATCGTCCAGGTGGAAGGCGACGCCTTGCTCGACGCGCACGGACTCGTACACGCCGAAGCTGTGCAGCAGGGCAGGGGTGAGAACGCAGACCCGCGCCGCGTCGGCGCGGACGATCTCACCGTTGAGGGAGACGTATTCCGGTATGGGCATGGGACAGGCTCAGCCTTCTTCTTCCCCTGGGGCCGCGAAAGGCTTGGCCACGGCGTCAATGAGGGGGATGCCCGCCGCGTTGGCGATGCCCACGATGCCGTACCAGATGGCCTCGGTGCGGTCAATCTGACGGCCGCTGGCCAGGGCGATGGCCAGCAGGACGAGCACCACCACCGGCCCCAGGGCCTTCTGCAGCAGCGAGAGGCTGGAGGCGCTGAAGCGCCAGAAGCTCTTGACCTCCACGGTGAGGGGGATGGCCTTCAGCGGCGAAGTCGCGGTTTCCTGCCCGGCGGGCGTTTTGATGCTCTTGGTGACCCGCGTCCGGCTGATGCCGGAGGCGCTTTCCTCCACCGTCTCCACGATCTCCACCGTCTTCACCGTCTCCGGCACGTCCACTTCCCGCAGGTAGGAGATGACGACGGTGAGGAGGCAGTCCTCGGCCTGGAGTGCTTTGATCAGGAAGGGGAAGCGGGTGTCCCGATCCTTGCTCAGCGGCTGGGCCTGGGCCGCCTCCAGGATCTCGAAGGCCTCTTCGTCGCACTTGAGCTCAACCTGCACCAAAGGCTCCGCTTCCAGGGCCTCGAACTCCAGCCTGTCCCGGAGCGCTTCCTTGAGTTGCCGCTGTTCCTGGGCCGTCAGCTCCGGCAGCCCTTGCGCTTCGGGGGCGATGACCACCTCCAGGCGGAAGGCTTTGTGCACGTAGATGCGGCGGGTGTAGGTCAGGCGGAACTCGCGGCTGATGCGGTGTTTAGTTGGCGTCTTGGGGACAGGGTGTGGTCCCCGTCCGCCCCGCGTGGGCGGCGGGAGAGGTGCCGCCGCCACCTCCGCGGCCAGCGAAACGGGCCGCGCCGTCCCGGCGCCGCGCAGGCTGGCTCGCTCGCCGCGCAGCAGCCGCCCCGTCCCGATGTACCAGAGCAGCGAGACCAGAAACAGCAGCGCGCCGGCGATGATGATCGTGAGTGTCATGGTATTCCCCTCCTACTCCTTGCTGGGCTGTTTGGATGGTCTCAGGATAGCACAGAGGGGCCAGATTGTCAAACGGGTTTGATCCATTCTCCCCGACGCTTATGAACTGTACAAGCAGTGTCCGAAGATGCCAAAGTACGCCAGCTTGACCAATCAGCCAGGGTGTGTATAATGTACATCGCACATATGGACGGCGTCCTGGTTCACGCTGATGGCTAGATCAAGGAGGATGCTTTATGGGAACCGTCTCTCTTGAAGTCAAGGTTCCTTCGGACTTGCCGACTCTACTGCGCATGTCCCGCCAGGAGATGGAGCGGGAAGTACAGCTCTGGGCTGCACTGGAGTTGTTTCGACATCGCAGAGTTTCGGCGGGGAAGGCGTCGGAGGTGGCCGGGGTCAGCGTGTCTGATTTTATGGACATCACCCGGCAGCACGGCATCGAATGGGTGTCTTACACCGATGAAGAGCCAGACATCGAACTTCGCGAGGCTGAGGCCTTGGGAGAAGCAGTACGCGAGACAGCGCCATGAGCTCTGCTGTTGCCAACGCCAGTCCTTTTATCGCCCTGGCCAGGTTAGCGAGCTACGAGCCCAAGGTTTCTGGCTGAGTGATCGAACCTGCAATGCGGTTCTGTCCGAATCACCGTCTCACTCAGCCCGTCCAGGTGTGAGAATCTTGAGGTGTAGAATGTCAGACAGCTTCAAAGCAGGGGGGACGGAATTGGTAGGCCAGTTCATCCCTGGCGAGGGCGAGACCATGGCCGAGCGGTTGGGCCACTTACTGGAAACCGATCCGGAGTTTCGGACCGGGTTCGACCGCTACATCGAAGCCCAACTCCGTAAGCAGTACCACGAAGCGTTGCGGGATCTGCACGCCGTGGTACAAAACCCCGACCGCGAGCGGGAGGCGGTCTGGAAACTGATCTCCAGGGTGCAAACCAGTGACTGGCCAACACCGGAACACGTCACAGCGCTGATCGAACTGGAACGCATCACTCGTGAGATTGGCGGGACCGCTTACACCAACGTGGAGGAGATGGTTTTCGAGGAACTGGCCAGGCTGGTCAGGAGAGAGGGTGAACGCGTCGCCAGGATCCAGGAACTGCTACCTTTCCTGGGAGAGGCGTTCCGCTACCAGCGCAAGTACGACAACTTCGCTGCCCGGCGGCGTGAGGCCTCGCTGGAGATGGCGGCCAGTATCGCCTGCCTCACCGGGGACGAACGTGCCCTGGCGCTCCTCCACGAGGCGCTCGCCCACCCCACCTCCAAGGTTCGCGGCGTGGCCGCCATTGTCATCCATGACACTTACCAGTGGATGGGCTGCGACGTTCCGGAAACGCTCATCGCCCGCTTCTGGCAGATGGCCGAGGAAGATGGCAACAAAAGGGTACGCCAGACCGCCCTGGCCGTCCTGCAGCGGCTGGAGCTCATCAGCTACGAAGAAGCCATGGACCGCCTGGAGGGGAAGCGTTGACCGATGACCGATGATCGATAGGCAATCCACCTTAGAAGGTGATAAAGGGCATGTGAAGGGCAAACGTCCCAGCCGCGCAATACGACGACTGGGACGTTTGTCATTGTATGGGCCCCGCCGGATTCGAACCGACGACCAAC
>JACNHM010000366.1 GCA_014383605.1 Chloroflexota bacterium | reverse complement strand
CTCATCCATGATCCATGCACGCCGCGCGTCAGGATCGCTCAGTCGGTTCCGGAAACCGGCTCCAACCAGTCATCGGCCGCCCAGCCAATGGTGCCATCTTCCATTTCCAGCCGCCACCAGACGAAGCCATCGGCCTGCTCAGGTCCCTCCAAGACCTTGAGACTGACGCCCTCTTCCAAGACCCCGAGGGTAACGTAGTCCAGCCCTGGGCCTAAGCGGAATCGAATGCCCTCCTCGTCCGTCCCGCCGATCCGTACCGTCTGCCCCACGGAGATGGCCGGCGCCCTTGGCGTGGGCGTCGGCGAAGGCATAGGCGTAGCGACGCTGACTGTCGCTGCCGTTGTGACCGCCGGGGTGGGCGTCGCCAGGGGAGGCAACGTGGCCGCCGCGGCCGGGGTAGGCGTCGCCTCTGCGGGCGGGAAGATCATGCGGGCACCCCACCACACGGCGACAGCGAGCAACAGGAGCAGCAGCAATCCCAACAGGCCGCGCAGCGTCATGGAACGCCCTAAGCGCCGGCGGCTGCGGCTGGAGCCGGCACGGGCCACACGCGGGTAGATCCCCGGCTGCTCCGGCTCATCTACCCCCCACGCCACCTCTTCAGGTGTCCACTCTTCTACCTCATCCTCGTACGGCGGAAGTTCGGGACGATCGAATTCGTTCTGCATGGTTCCTTCCTCCCGGCGCGGCGGGGAGTGCCCGGCGCTCGTTGCACTGAGATCCTACAGCCCAAGGCCTTGCCCATGGCGCATCCCATCACCAGGGCAGGCTCACATCGGCGGCATTATACCAACTTTCTCTTCCCTTGACAAAAGACGGGATGGCCTTGCATTAGACCGTTGAACACCATCACGCATGGTTACATCCGTTGTGGACAACTTTTCGGTTTTGCGGTATAATGTGGGTGTGGGTAGCACTGCATTAGACCGTGGCTATCTCCTGGCACATCAGCCGATGAAACCGATGCCAGCGACAAAACTCTCCACAAAACCATCGGCTGACCAGTAGCATCAGGTCTCGTTTGAAGCGTGACCGAGAAGGCGTTTACGCTTGGCCAGAAAGGGGGTGCAGAATGGCTCGTTACAAGTCCAAATACATCTTTGGCCTCCACGAGCCTGGCGGCGAGCACATCATGGCCGAAAAGGGCAAAAGGGGCTGGATCCTTTTTCTGCACAAGGTCGGCCTCAACCCCAGCAACTGCCCGGGTTTCGACCATTCGCAGTGGGCCAACCAAGGCTTCGGCATCATCTCTCGCCTCAACCACGGCTATGAGCCGGAGGGCACGATTCCACGTTCGGACAAGTACGAGGTTTTTGCCCAGTGCTGCGCCAACTGGGCCAGAAACTCCCGCGGCTGCCACATCTGGATCATCGGCAACGAGATGAACTACGCCGTGGAGCGCCCCGGCGTGCGCTATGACCGCAGCCGAGAGCCGCCGGCGCTCGTGGATCCAGGCGAGGTCATCACCCCGGCCAGGTACGCCCGCTGCTACCGGTTGTGCCGGGAGGCCATTCACCGCGTCCCCGACCACGAGGATGACGAAGTGCTCATCGGTGCGGTGGCCCCCTGGAACGCCCAGACCACCTACGACGGCAACCCGCAGGGCGACTGGGTGCAGTACTTCCGGGACATCCTGAAGCTGCTGGGGCCGGAAAACTGCGACGGCATCACCACTCACACCTACACCCACGGCGCGGAGCCACGCCTCGTCTACGAGGCCACGAAGCTCAGCAACCCACCCTTCGACAAGCATCATTACGACTTCCTCACCTACCGCGACTTCATGAACGCCATCCCTGCCAGCATGCGCCACCTGCCCGTGTACATCACGGAAACGGATCAGGACGTGGAGTGGAAGAACGAGAACATCGGCTGGGTGCAGCGGGCCTACGGCGAGATAGATTGGTGGAACAAACAACCCGGCAACCAACAGATCCAGGCCCTGATCCTGTATCGCTGGCCCAAGGGGTACGACAAATGGGGCATCGAGGGCAAGGCGGGCGTGATCGAGGATTTCAAAACGGCCATGAACTACGACTACGTCTGGCGGGAGGCAGGCCCGCCACCGCCGCCACCGCCTCCCGCCGTGGCGGCCTATGGCGTGGAGTGGGTGGAGCACAACACCCCGGCGACGATGCGCGGCGACAGCAGCGCCGGTGTCCGGTTGAAGCTGCGCAACACCGGGAGCAACACCTGGCGGCGCGGCGGCGCCAACCCGGTGCGGTTGGGCTTTCACTGGTACGACGGCGGACGGCAGGTGCTGCTGAAACCGGAGCAAGACATGCGCACGCTGCTCCCCAGCGACGTCGCGCCGCAGGGCGAGGTGACGCTGAATGCCCAGGTGGCCGCTCCCGGCGAAGCGGGCAAGCTGACCCTCAAATGGGACCTGGTGGAAGAGGGCGTCACCTGGTTTGAGGATCGGGGCAGCAAGCCGCTGAGCCTGGCAGTGACCGTGGAAGCGCCACCGCCCCCCAAGGACCAATACTTCGAGGCCACCAAACAGTGGGTGCGGGGGGTGTTCCTGGACTTCTACCGCCGCTACGGGCTGGACATCACCGGCTACCCCATCAGCGAGCAGTTCGTGGATCCCTCCAGCGGCCTGCCGACACAGGTATTTCAGCGCATCGTCCTGGAACAGGCGGACGACCAGGCGCGGCTCAAGCTGGCGGGGCAGTACCTGCAGGAGGCGCAGCAGGAGATCGGTCGCCTCAAGGCGCAGATCGAGCAACTGCAGAAGCTGCCCGCAGGCCGCGTGCTGCCGCCGCCCCTGCAGGACGTGACCACAACACTCCCCCGCGAGGCGGCTCGCTTCCATCCGCGGCAGCCGGCAGACGTTCACTACCTGGTGATCAACCACTCCGGCGTGAGCAAGGACATTGACCTGCAACAGATCGCCGTGGCCCACCAGCGCCGCGGCTGGCCGGGCATCAGCTACCAGTACTACATTGACCGGCAGGGGCAGATCTTCCGCAGCAACCCCGACCTGGAGACGGTGAGCGGAGAAGACGACTGGGCGGTGCAGGGCATCAACGTCTGCTTCGCCGGCCATTTCAGCAAGGAAGTCCCCAACGAGGCCCAGCTCGCCGCCGGCGGGCACCTCTGCGCCTGGCTGCTGCAGGAGTACGGCCTCTCGGCGGAGGCTGTCGTGGGTATCAACCATTTCTACGCGACGGAATCTCCGGGCACCAACTGGACGGCGGGCGCCAACTGGCGGGGGACGTTGCTGGACGAGGTGCAGGAGGTGCGGGCGGCTGCCGGCCCCGCCGGCGAGGAGCTGGCCCAGCAAGTCGCCGCCCTGCAATCGCAGGTGCAGCAACTGCAGGAGCGGGTGCAAGCGCTCCTGGACCAGGTGAAGTTGCTGCAAGAGGAAAACGAGCGGCTGCGCAGCGGGCTGCCGGAGGGTGGGCCGGTAGGCCCGCCGCCCATCGAGGACATCAGCGCCACGCTGCCGCGGGAGGCGGGGAAGTTCCAACGCCGCCAGCAGAGCGATGTGCGCTATCTGGTGATCCACCACACCGCCGTCGCCCCCACCGTGGGCATGGAACGGGTGGCCCAATCGCACAAAGCCCGCGGCTGGCCCGGCACGCTGCACCACTACTTCATCACCGGCGAGGGAAAGGTGCAGCAGACCAACCCGCTGGAAGACATCGTGGACGCTTCCAAGGAGTGGCTGCGGCAAGGGATCAACATCTGTTTCGCCGGCAACTTCACCCAGGACGTACCCGGCGACGCGCAGCTCAGCAGCGGCGCGCGGCTCTGCGCCTGGCTGCTGCAAGAGCTGAACCTGTCGCCCGAGGCCATCAAGGGGGCGCAAGAGTTCTACAACACGCAATCCCCCGGCATGCAGTGGCAGGAGGGGCAGACCTGGCGAGACATGCTGTTGCAGAAGGTGCGGGAGGCTTTGGCGACCGCCGGGCCGCCCGGCGACACGGCGGCGCTGCGAGCCCAGATCGCCCAGTTGCAGGCCAGCCTGTCCACCGCCCAGAGCCAGGCGCAAGCGGCCGTGGCCGAACAGGGCCGGCTGGGTGCCCAGGTGCAGCAGTTGCAGCAGGAAGTGCAGCGCCTGCAATCGCAGCCGGGGAGCGATGCGGCACAGCAGGAAATCGCCCGCCTGCAGGCGCAGCTCGCCTCCGCTCAGCAGCAAGCACAGGCAGCCACAGCGGAGCGGGATCGGCTGCAGGGACAAGTGCAGCAGTTGCAGCAAGAGGTGGCGCGGTTGAAGGCGCAGCCGGGGGCCGACGAGGCACTGCAACAGCAGATCGCGGCGCTGCAAGCCCAGTTGGAACAGGCGCAAGGACGGATCGGCGAACTGCAGCGGCAACTCCAGCAGCAGCCCACTGGCCCTGTTGTCGTTGCCAAACCGCCCATCCAGGACATCGTGGACGATCTGCCCAAACACGAGACGGAGCGCTACACCACCCGGCCACTCTCGCAGATCACCCATCTTTCCATCCATCACAGCGCCACGCCGGCCAACATTGACCCCTGGCGGGTGGCGGCCTATCACATCAAGGCCGACCCCAGCTGCAACAAGGACCCCTGGCCGGGCATCGGCTACCACTACTACGTGGAGCCGGACGGCACCATCTACCAGACCAACCGCCACGAGACGCTCTCCTACCACACCGGCGGCAACAACGGCTACGGCATCGGCATCTGCTTCTCCGGCAGCTTCATGAGCGTCGTCCCCACGCCCAAGCAGATCGAGCTCGGCGGGCATCTGGTGGCCTGGCTGATGCAGGAGCTGAACATCGCCGAGGAGAACGTCTGGGGACACAATGAGTTCCCCAAGAACAGCACGAGCTGCCCCGGCAGCCAGTGGCTGGGGGGGGAGAAATGGAAGGAGATGCTGCTGGCCCAGGTACGAGCGGTACAGCAGGGTCTTTCCGGCCCGCTGGACAAATCTATCCGCCATTACCTGCTCTTCTGGTGGCGCTCGCCGGACCTGTGGGCCAGGAGCGACTGGGCCAACGCCACCAACTACATCGCCAGATTCCATCCCGTCTGCGGCTTCTCGGAGGAGGCCGCCAAACGGGCTGAGTACGTGCTCGTCGTCGGCGGCACGGCCGGCGTCTCCTGGCAGGCGGAGGACAATCTGCGCCGGGCCGGCTGCAAGGTGGAGCGCATCGAGGGGGTGGATGAGGCGGACACCCGGCGGCAACTGGACGAGCGGGGCGCCAGCGGCCGCCCCTTCCAGACCTACGAGATCGCCGAGATGCCGTGAAACGTGAAACGTGAAACATGAAACGTAAGATGCTCATCATGGGGACGTTTACGTTTTACGCATTACGTTTTACGGGACCCCCTGGCTCAGCAACGTGACTTATCAGGTACAACTGCCCCTCTTCGAAGGCCCGCTCGACCTGTTGCTGCATCTGATCGAGCGGGAGGAGTTGGAGATCACGGCCATCTCCGTGGCCCAAATCGCCGACCAGTACCTGGCGTACCTGGCGCTGTTGCAGGAGCGCCACGCCGGTGACCTGGCCGACTTCCTGGTCATGGCCGCCCGGCTGCTGTGGATCAAGTCGCGGGCCCTGTTGCCTCGCCCGCCGCAGGCCCTCGAAGAGGGGGAAGAGGAAGACCCCGCCGAGGCGCTGGCCCGCCAGCTCCGAGAGTACAAGCGCTTCAAGGAAGCGGCCGGCTGGCTGCGGGAGCGGGAAGCCTCCGGGCTGCGGGCCTACGTCCGCACCGCTCCCCCGCCGACGCTGCCCCGTCACATCGCCCCCGGCAGCATCACGCTGGACGATCTGCTGCAAGCCCTGCAGCAGACCCTGGCTGCGACAGAGCCTGTCTCCCCGTCTCCCGTGGACGAGATCGTCGCCCCCATCACGGTGACCATCGCCGATCAGATCGGACGCATCATGGAGGCCACGGCACGGCAGGGGCGGGTGCGCTTTCACCAATTGCTGGCCCAGGCCGTCTCGCGGGTGGAGATCATCGTCACCCTTCTGGCCCTGCTGGAGCTGATCAAACAGCAGCGGGTCAGCGTGGTGCAGCTGCAGCTGTTCGGGGAGATCGTGATCGCGCCGTTGGCGGCTGCTCGCCCGGATTAGAAGCCCGTAGCCCAGAAACCCGTTTTCTTGGAGAAAACGGGTTTCTGAGACCGAGGAGATTCCCATGCCATACCGCAACGTTGAACTGCGAGCAGGGGAGCACTATCACGTATACAACCGAGGCAACAACTACCAGTCCGTCTTCTTCGAGCCTGAGAACTACCTGTACTTCCTCCGACAGATGCGCAAATACCTGACAGTTGACGCGGTCGAGATCGTTGCCTACTGCCTGATGCCCAATCACTACCACTTGCTGGTGCACCTCAAGACAGATGAGTTCTCCGCCCTGATGCAACCATTCGCATTGTCGTATACCAAAGCCATCAACAAGCGCTATGCGCGGGTTGGCTCGCTCTTTCAGGGACGCTTCAAGGCCATTCATGTAGACCGAGATGAGTATCTGTTGCACCTGTCACGATACATTCACCTGAACCCAGTCACTGCCGGTCTGGTCAAACGGGCGGAGAGTTGGGAGTTCTCCAGCTACCTCGACTACATCGGCCTGAGAAAAGGTACACTTTCAAAGCCAGAAATCGTGCTGGATCAGTTCCCCTCGCCCAATGACTACCGCCTGTTCGTTGAAGCCTACAGCGAGGATGATAACAAGGTCGTCGAGCACTTGATGCTCGACTGATGGAACACGATCAGAAACCCGTTTTCTTGGAGAAAACGGGTTTCTTTGCTCGACTGATGGAACACGATCAGAAACCCGTTTTCTTGGAGAAAACGGGTTTCTTTTTCTGCCTCCTCTGCCTCCAGGCAATTAAGCCCATGGCCAGCAGCAGGCCTACGACGTCGGCGGCGACGTCCAGCGGCGTGGCGTGGCGGCCGGGCACGAAGGCCTGGTGCACCTCGTCGCTCACGGCGTAGAGCAGGCCCACCAGGAAGGCCCAGCCCATCACGCGCCGCTGGGACCAGGTGCGCGTCATCGCCCGCCACAGCAGCGCCCACAACACCCCGAAAAGAACCACGTGACCACCGATCTGCCATAGCTGGTCGGCCAGGGGACGCCGCGGGATGGGCAGCTTGGATTGGGACGAGAGGAGGAAGATGAGGCCCATCCACAGCAGGGGAGGCAGCCAGTTCTGGAGGGTGGATATTGGATATTGGGTATTGGATATTGGGCATTGGAGGTAGGCTGCCTCAACGGTCTCTGCTAACCGGTCCCAGGCGAAGGCGGTGCGCACGCGGCGTTGTGCGGCCTCGCCCATGCGCCGCCGCAGGTCAGCGTCTTGTAGCAGGCTGACCACTGCGGCGGCGAAGGCAGCCTCTTGGCCTGACGGCACCAGCACTCCCGAGACGCCATCCTCGACGATCTCGGCGACTTCCCCCACCGCCTCGGCCACCACGGGCACGCCGGCGGCCAGCAAATCCAGCAGCCGCGCCGGGCACTTGGCCCGGTTGAGGATCGTATCGTCCACGGGCATCATGGCCACGTCGGCGGCGGCGAAGAGCGGCGGCAGGTCCTCCGGTTCCACCCAACCAATTATGTCAACAGTGTCGTCCAGTCCCGCCTCAGCCAACAGGCGCGGCAGCGATTCCTCCTCGCCGCGCAAGCCCTCGCCCACCACCCACAGCCGGGCAGAGGTGCAAGGGTGCAAGGGTGCTGAGGTGCTGGGGTGCTGGGGCGCGTTCTCCCGTGCTCCTCTGCTCCTCTGCTCCTCTGCTCCCCTGCCCCTCTGCCCCTCTGCCCCTCTGCTCAGAAACTCCACCACCCGCCGCCAGATGTCCACGGCCCGCTCCGGCGTGAACTCCACAAACCGCGTGTATAGCAGTACCGCCCCCCTGCCCCCCCGCTCCCCTGCTCCTCTGCTCCTCTGCTCCACCCCGTTGGGCACGACCCACACGTCCCCACTCCCGCCACGCATCTCCGTGACCCGCTGCTCCAGCCAGCGGCTGGCCACGGTGACAGCGTCGCAATGGCGCAGCCCCCACTGCTCCTGCCAGGCGAAAAAGTGACGCTGCGCCCAGGAGGTGCCGGCGATCTCGTTCCAACCGCCCCACCCTTCCCAATCGTCGGCGTCCACGATCAGGCGGCCCCGCCAGAGGTGCAATCGCTGCATGGCCCACAGGACGGCCGCGGCCAGTCCGGCGTAGGCCTTGGGCTTGAAGCAGTGGATCACGTGGGGGCGGAAGCGCAGCGCAGCCCGCAGCAGCCGGGCGGTCAGCCAGAGGTGGCCCAGTAGGGGCAGCCGCGGCGGCAGGCGCACGTTGAGCACCTGCACAGCGCCCTCCTGCCAGGTGCGCCCGCTGTCCTGCGGGCAATCCCAGGGTGGCAGGACGACGCGCACGGCATGGCCGCGGGCGGCCAGCGCCCGCGCCAGCGGCAGCGCCCGGCGGGCCATGGTCATTTTCGGTCTCAGCCCGAAGGGGCCGAGCAGCACAACGCGCATTTTTTCATTTTCCCTTTCCCTTGGAGTTTACCGTGGTTGTCACTCACGATCCCTGTATTCCCCTTTTCTCCGCAACTTATCACGCGCCAGCGTGTTCTACATGACAAGGAGACCTGAGACCTGACAGGTTTTGAAAACCTGTCAGGTCTCACTCGCAAACAGGAGGTTATCATGTGTGAGATTCGACGTGTCGTGATCACTGGGTTGGGAGCGGTCACCCCAGTAGGGAACGACGTGCCCACCACCTGGGAGGCTCTGCTCAATGGCCGCTCCGGCGTAGAGCGTATCCGTCGCTTCGATCCGTCCGAGCTCAAAACTCAGTTTGCCGCGGAAGTGAAGGACTTCGATGCGGCGCAGTACACGGGCCGCCGCGAGGCGCGCAAGCTGGACCGTTTCACCCACTTCGCCCTGGCCGCGGCCTGCGAGGCTGTCGCCGATGCCGGGCTGGATTGGGCAGCCGAGGACCCCTCTGAGATAGGGGTGCTCGTTGGTTCCGCTGTGGGTGGCATCATTTCGCTGCTGGAACAGGCCGCGCTGATGGAGCAAAGCGGTCCCCGCAGGGTCAGCCCTTTTCTCATTCCAGCGCTGATGATGAACGCTGCGGCAGGGCAAATCGCCATCACCTTCGGCCTGCAAGGTCCCAACCTGGCCGTGGCGACGGCCTGTGCCACTGGGTCCCACGCCATCGGTGAGGCAGCAGCCATCATCCGGCGCGGCGATGCCCAGGTCATGCTCGCCGGCGGCAGCGAGGCCGGTATCGTGCCGGTGGCTATCGCCGGGTTCAACGTCATGGGCGCGCTGTCCACGCGTAACGACGATCCCCAAGGCGCCTGCCGTCCGTTCGACGCCGATCGAGACGGGTTTGTGATGGGCGAAGGGGCCGGCATGATGGTGCTGGAGAGTCTGGCCCATGCCCAGGCGCGCGGGGCGCGCATCTACGGCGAGCTGCTGGGCTACGGCGCCACGGCCGATGCCTTCCACATCACCGCCCCGGCCGAAGACGGAAAGGGAGCAGCCATGGCCATGCAGAAGGCGCTGGAACAGGCCGGCATCTCCCCAACGGCGGTAGACTACATCAACGCTCACGGCACCAGCACACGGCTCAATGACGCCAGCGAGACGGCAGCCATCAAGATGATCTTCGGTGAACACGCCTACCGGCTGGCCGTCAGCTCCACCAAGTCTATGACCGGTCATCTGCTGGGCGCGGCCGGCGCAGTGGAGGCCATCTTCTGTCTGCTGGCCCTGCGCGATCAGATGCTCCCCCCCACCATCAACTACGAGACGCCCGATCCGGCCTGTGACCTGGACTACGTGCCCAACGTGGCCCGCCAGGCTAAGGCCGACGTGGCGATGTCCAATTCCTTCGGCTTCGGCGGCCATAACGCCGCACTTGTGCTGGGCCGCTTCTTCCCATCGTAGGAGCGCCAGACGGAGGGACGGTTTTTGGCTCGTTACGCCCAGATCGTCGGTTGGGGCATGTGCGTGCCCGACCACATCCTCACCAACGATGACCTGTCCCGCATCGTGGACACATCGGACGAGTGGATCCGCACCCGTACCGGCATCGGTGAGCGGCGCATTGTCACCGAGGAGACGGAGACGACCTCCTCACTGGCGGTGAAGGCCGCCCGCGCCGCTCTGGAGGTGGCCAACCTGCCGCCGCGAGAACTGGATACGGTGATTGTGGCCACGGTCACGCCCGACTACCCCTTCCCGGCCACGGCTTGCCTGGTGCAAGATAGACTGGGAGCGTCTCACGCCAGCGCCTTCGATCTCAATGCCGGTTGTTCGGGCTTTGTCTACGGCCTGAGCGTGGGCGCCAGCCTGATCGCCAGCGGCCAGGCTGACACCGTGCTGGTCATCGGAGCCGAAACCCTCTCCCGCATCACCAACTGGAACGATCGCGACACCTGTGTCCTCTTCGGCGATGGGGCCGGAGCGGTGGTGCTGGCAGCCAGCCAGATCCCCGGTGGGGTACGGGCCACCGTGCTAGGGGCCGACGGCTCCGGCGGCGACCTGCTGATCCTGCCCGGCGGCGGCAGCCGTCACCCCACGTCGCGACAGACCATGGACGACGGCCTGCACTTCATCCACATGAGGGGACGCGAGGTATTCCGCTTCGCCACCCGTATCATGGCGCAGGCCACTCGCCAGGTGGCCGAACAGGCCGGCTGGGCGCTGGACGAGATCAGCCTGATCATCCCCCACCAGGCCAACCAGCGCATCATCCAGTCCTCGGCCAGTCGCCTGAAGCTGCCGCCGGAGCGCGTGTTCAGCAATCTGGAACGCTACGGCAACACCTCGGCGGCGTCCATTCCCATCGCGCTGTGCGAGGCCGTGGAACAGGGGCGCATCCACCCGGACGACCGGCTGATCCTGGTGGGCTTCGGCGCCGGCCTGACCTGGGCTGCCGCAGCGGTGCAATGGGGTGTACCTCTGCCCGCGGAACCGCTTCCCTGGTGGCGACGGCTCTGGCACTGGCTGAGCTATCGTGGTGCTCGCTGGCGCTCCCTGGCGCTGCGGACGCTGCGCAGGCTGGCCGGGCTTCTGTCAGGCCCGATTCACCGCAACGGCTGGCGGACACGGCTGAGCGCCTGGCGTAAGAGGAGGCGTCAGGCCCAAAAGGAGCCTGCCGCGCGCCAGGCGCCACCTGAAAGGTAGCTAGCAGCTACCTCCATCCGTTCCTTCCATACGGACAGCTTCCCCGCAGTTCCCCGCCGATACGTCCTCCCACCGGCATTGTAGCACCTTTCGGGCGAAGGGGCAATGTTGGGCCGGTGTTCGATTGTGGCCCACAAACCCTCTTGACAAACGTCGCCCGGTGTGTTAGAATGCAAACGCAACGATACGGCTCTCAAACCCGACGCCAGCAAAGAACTTATGAGGAGTGAAAGACGATGTATGCAGAACAGGACATTTTGACAGGTATTGACCTGATGCGACACAAGGTCGAACATCTGGAGACGAAGGTAGACGAAATACACGCTATCCTTGAGCACCTACTACTCATCATCCCCCCAGTGATTTTTACCATGCCCGACGGGAGCCAGCGGTCCTTTCGCCCTACCAAGCCGGTCTCGTTGCAGACGCTGGCCACGATGGCTCGGGTGGAAGAGATGTCTCAGGCGCGGCGTCACCTGTCGGCCGAAGAACATAGCGAGGTTTTCTTACAAAACATGGAGCGGGCACGAACTGAGGCCATCCGCAAGGGGATCGCCATAGACGACGAGCGAGAGGCCGCCATTGGAGACTGAACGACAACGTCTGCGGGCAGTCTTCGATACGAACATCTTCGTGGCCGCCCATCTCAGCAAGAACCCCCAGAGCCCCACAATGGAACTACTGAGACGTTGGCGGCAAGAGGAGTTCGAGCTACTCTACTCCGATGATCTGCTGGTTGAAATTGATGAGAAGTTCTCAGCCAGAGGAATTGGTGATGA
>JACNHM010000228.1 GCA_014383605.1 Chloroflexota bacterium | reverse complement strand
CGAGCCTTTGCCGCCCAGGTGGCCTTCCTCAATGAATTTCTTGGCGTTATCCCAAGCTGTGCCTGAGTAAGCCATGAATATTGCCATAGGAAAGGCGGTCACGATGCTGCCAATTAACAAACCTCCTACGGCTTCCGGCCCGATGGTGAAACCTATGATGATGGGGGTAGCTATCGCTACGAGGCCAGGAGCGAGCAAATTTCTCAGGGCGGCGGCCGTGCTTATGTCCACGCACTTGGCGTAATCCGGCTTGGCCTTTCCCCCCTTCAGGCCTGGAATCTCTCTAAATTGTCTTCGTATCTCCTCAACCATCTGAAAGGCCGTCGTTCCCACCGCCTGCAGACATAGGCCACAGTAGACAAAGGGCAAGATGCCCCCGATGAACAGCCCGATTACGACCGAAGGGTCGGTGAGGAGGACTGTATCGAGGCGCGCATGCAACATGTAGACCAAGAACAAAGCAATTGTTTCGAACCCCGCATCGCTTATGGCGAACCCCTTGCAGATGGCTTTGGTCGTGTTGCCCACTGCGTCAAGCGCATCGGTAGTCCTTCTAACCTCTGGGCCCAGGCCGGCCATCTCCGCGATCCCGCTGGCGTTATCCACGATGGGGCCAAAGGCATCCACAGCGACGATAATCCCGGCTATGGACTGCATCCCCAGTGCGGCGATTGCCACGCCGTACACGCCGGCGAACTTGTATGCCAGAAGAATCGCCCCGCAAATGACGAGGACGGGAAGGGCAGCGCTCTTCATCCCCATCGCCAGGCCGGTGAGGATGGTGGTAGCGGATCCGGTTTGAGACGACTTGGCAATCGCCCGTACCGGGGATTTATCCGATGAGGTGTAGTATTGGGTGATCAAGCCGATCAAAACGGCGGCCGTTATGCCCGACAGCGCGGCGTAAAACACGTTCAACCTGCCGAACATCCCTTTTGTCAGGAAACAGGCTGCTATGGTGGCCAAAATGCCGGAGGCGAACATCCCCCTATTGAGAGCTGTTTGTGGATTGGCCCCTTTCCATGCTCTCACCAAGAGCATTCCGAGGATCGTCGCCAAAATCCCCGCTGCTTGAAACGCTAAGGGGAAGACCACGCCCTCCCCTCCATATTCCCTCGCCTTCATCACACCTATGAGCATGGCGGCCAGGATGCTGCCCACGTTGGATTCGAACAAATCCGCCCCCATCCCGGCCACGTCGCCGACGTTGTCGCCCACCAGGTCTGCTATCACGCCGGGATTTCTCGGATCGTCCTCCGGTATGCCTGCCTCGATCTTACCCACCAGATCGGCCCCTATATCGGCCGCCTTGGTGTAGATGCCTCCCCCCACCCGCGCAAACAAACCCACCAGACTCGCCCCGACGCCAAACCCAACGACCTCAAAGGGGTCCCCGCTGGCAAGATACAGGAGATAGACGCCTAATAGCGCCAGGCCAACGACCATCATGCCCATCACCGTTCCGCCCTGAAAGGCGGTCATCAATGCCCCGCCCAACAACCCGCTCCTCACTGCCTGGGTCGTCCTGACGTTGGCCCTTACCGCCACAGCCATGCCTATATACCCAGCTAGCGCAGAGAAAATCGCACCGGTAACGAAAGCCAAGGCGGTGAAGGCACCCAAGGTAAAGCCCAAGGCTATCGCCGATATAGTCACAAAGATGGCTATCGTTTTATACTGCTTCCTCAGATAGGTCATAGCACCATCTCGGATTGCGTCGGAAATGTCGTTCATGCGAGCGGTGCCGGTTTCCCCTTTAAGAACGCGCCAGGCCGAGTAAGCCGCAAACAACAGCGCAGAGATACTGGCCACAGGTGCCAGCAATTCATACGGCATGGTTAACCTCCCTTGTTCCAAACTCTCCCAGCAAGCCGAACTCCTCGCGCAGCACGTCGCGGTCGGCCGCAGCGGGCACGTACTCGCTCGTCAGCCAGATGGCCTCGTAGCGGCAGACATCCTGACACTGCCCACAACAGGCACAGCGGTCGTGGTAGTGGATCAGCTGGAACTTGTCGTGGCCCTTCGATGGACTCAGGGTGTCGCTCTCGCGCTCCAGCTCCAGGGCAAAGGCGGGGCAATCGCGCACGCACAACCCACACCCCCGGCAGAGGTCTATATTGATCACTACGCGGCCCCGGAAGTAGGGGGGCAACTCCAGCGGCGCGAAGGGGTAGCGCACCGTGATCGGCCGGGTGAACAGTGTGCGCCACAACTGTGGCAACAGGTAGACCAGCGAATGAAGACGAGTCATCTTTATCCAACCCCGATCCAGATTATAACCAACATTTGCAGCAGCGCCAGCGGCGCCAGCACCCGCCAGCCGAGGTTCGCCAGTTGGTCAATGCGCAGCCGGGCGTAGAGCACGCTCGCCACCGAGAGGATCAACAGAATCAACAGGGCCTTGATGCCGAAGACCAGCGTGGCCGGAACGGCTAGCCCGATACTACAGCCGCCCAAGAAAACGTTAACCAGCAGGAAGATGCCGACCACAGTCTTTATATGCAGCGTGAGGTACCACAGCGCCAACTTACGCCCGCTGAACTCGGTCAGCGAGCCGGCGCCGATCTCCGACTTGGCCTTGGGGATGTCGAAGGGCGATCGCTTCAGTTTGCCGATCAGCCCGACGAGCGCCAGCAGGAAGCCCAGCGGCTGCACGAGCACCATCCAGGCCGTCTGCGACTGCTGCGCGGCGATGCGCGAGATGGACCAGGAACCGCTGAGGATGGCCGGGCCGCTGAGCACCATGAGAAAGGGCACCTCGTAGGCAAAGTATTGCAGCAGCGAGCGGTTGCCACCGACGACACTGAAGACGCTGACCGAGAGCCAGCCGGCCAGGAAGTAGGCCAGCGACGGGATGCTGAGCAGGAAGATCACCACAATCAAATCGCCCTCAAAGGCAGTGGTCGCCCGTCCGCCGACAGGGATATACAGCGCGGCGGTCAGCACTGCCGCCAGCGACACCACTGGCAGCGCAGCGCAGGCCCACTCGTGGGCCCCGACGGGCAGCATATCCTCTTTGGCCATTAGCTTGATGAAGTCAGCCAGCGGCTGGAACCAGGGCGGCCCGATGCGTCCCTGCAAGCGCGCCGCCACCCGCCGGTCAATCCACTGGAAGGCCAGCGCGCAGACGAAGAGAAACGCGAAGCCGGGGAAGATCAGTAGTGTGAACAGAGCGGATAGCCAGTCGGTCATACTCCTTATCTCCTGATCTCCTGGTGGTGGGCTGATAAGAATGATTGCTTCCGTTTCATTAGCCTGCTCACGTTGGCCGTCACCCCTCCCCCGTAGCGTCTTCCTCTGCGGGCCACCAGACGCCCGCGGAAGCCGACCCAGCCCACGCCCACTATGGCGACAGATTCATTCACGACTTACCTTCTTAGAGTTTGATAGAGAAAACGTTTCTGCAGCGCAACCCAGGGCAAAGCCCCGCTCCAGCGCCGCTTCGTTGGCCGCCCGGCCGGATGCCGGCAGTGCCTGTTTCAGCGTTTCCAGGTCCACCAGGCCGGAGAGCGCGCTCAACGCCCCCAGCATGGCCACGTTGGCGCCCCCCGGATGGCCCACCTCAGCCGCCGTATCCAGGGCCGGAATGGAGTAGTGCCGCTGGGGGGCTTCTGGTGACGGCGTCACTGCCTCTGGATCGAAAAGCACCACCCCGTCTGCGGCTACGCCCTGGTGCAGGCGGTCGTAGGCCTCCTGGGATAGGGCCACGAAGAAGTGGGGGGTCAGAGTGAGCGGGTAGGTGATCTGCTCGTCGGAGACCACCACGTCTGAGCGGACGAACGTCCCGCGCGCCTCCGGCCCATACGAGGCGCTGCTGGTCACCTGCCGGCCGGCCAGGGCGCAGGCCTGCGCCAGCAACGTCCCGGCCAGTTTGATGCCCTGCCCTCCCCATCCGCCGAAGAGCACCTCTATGCGTTCCACGCCTCACCTCCTTCCCGCCACTCGCCGACCACGATCTTGCCCGCCACCCCTTCTTTTTCGGCCTTGCGGCGCGATATGCAGTTGGCCTCCTGCCAGGATAGCATGGCCCAGGCCAGGCAGGCATCTTCCTCGGCCCACTGCGCCCGGTTGGCGCGGCCATAATGGGTGGGGCAGATGGAGAGCACCTCGACGAAGGTGAAGCCCGGCTCTCGCAGCGCGGTCTCGATCCCGCGCCGCAGCCGGTGGGGTTGGGCCACCGGCCAACGGGCGACGTAGGACGCGCCGGCCCCGCGTACCAGCCGCACCAGGTCGAAAGCCGGGTGCGGGTTGCCGGCCGGGGTGGTAGAGGTGATCGCCCCCTGAGGTGTGGTGGCCGACACCTGCCCACCAGTCATACCGAACAGCCAGTTGTTCAGGCAAAAGACCTTGAGCGGCAGATTGCGGCGGGCGGCGTGGATGAGGTGGTTGCCGCCGATGGTGACCAGATCGCCGTCGCCGCTGATGACCACCACCTCCAGTTCCGGGCGGGTCAGTTTGACGCCCGTGGCGAAGGGGATGGCCCGTCCGTGGGTGACGTGCAGGGTGTCGGCCAGAAAGTGGGGGCTGGGCACCCAGGCCCCACAGCCGATGCCGGAGACGAAGACCGTCCGCCCAAAGTCCAGCTCGGCCGCCTCAACTGCCCGCAGAAAGGCATTGATGAAGATGCCATGGCCGCAACCCGCACAGAAGGGAGTGGACTGCCGCAGGTAGCGTGTTCGCAACTGCGGTGTACTTTCCCACTTTTTCTTGTTCTTCCTGTTCTCGCTCATCGCTCCCACCTCCCCTCCAGCAAGTAGCGCAGGATGCGCCGGGGGTCAATGATCTCACCGTCCGTCTGCGACAGGCAGGTGACGGGCGCGGCCACACATCGCTCCACCTCCCGCGCCACCTGGCCCAGGTTCATCTCCGGCACTATCACCTCCCCCCCTCTTTCCCCCCCCTTGGGGAGCCCCCCCTCTTTCCCCCCCAAAGCCTGCCCTGAGCAAGGTCGAAGGGTTGGGGGGGAGGAAGGAGGGGCGTAGCGGGCGACGATTTCGTCCGGGAAGGGCCACAGGCTCTTCAAGCGCAGCAGCCCCACCCGCTGTCCCCGCCGCCGCGCCTCCTGCACCGCCCACAGCGCGCTGCGGGCCACGGAGCCGTAGGCCACCACCAGCCGTTCAGCGTCTGCGGTAAAGTGCGCCTCCCAGTCGTCTATCTCGTCACGGTGGGCCAGCAACTTGCGGGACAGCCGCCGCACCAGCCGCTCCTGCGCCTGGGGCTCGGTGGTGCGCCGTACCCCTGTGGCATCGTGAGTTGAGCCGGTGACCAGCAGTCTTGCCCCTTCGCCGAGGGCTGGCATGGGCGGCACCCCGTCGTCGGCGTCGGTCCCGAAAGGAGAGTCCTGCGGCCAGCGCACACGGTTGAAGCAGCGCACCGCAGGCTCCACAGTGATAGTCTCGCACAGGTGACCCACCACCTCGTCGGCCAGCACGACCACCGGCACGCGGAAACGCTCCGCCAGGTTGAAAGCGCGGATGGTCAGGTCGTACATCTCCTGGGCCGACCAGGGGGCCAGTCCGATGATCTCCGGCCCGCCGTGAGTGCCCCAGCGGGCCTGCATCACGTCCCCCTGCGCCGGGCGGCTGGCCTGGCCGGTGCTGGGGCCGGCCCGCTGCACGTCCACGATGACACAGGGGGTTTCGGTCATGACCGCGTAGCCCAGGTTCTCCATCATCAGGCTGAAGCCGGGGCCCGACGTGGCGGTCATACTCTTGCTGCCGGCCCACGACGCGCCGATGACGGCGGACAGGCTGGCGATCTCATCTTCCATCTGAACGAAGGCGCCGCCGATCTCCGGCAGCCGGTGGGCCATGCGCACCATGATCTCACTGGACGGAGTGATGGGATAGCCGCCGTAAAAACGGCATCCCGCGGCGATAGCCCCCTCGGCGCAGGCTTCGTTACCCGACAGGAAGTGAACTCCCGCCGGCAGCGTGCCAGGCGCGGTGGTCCAGCCGCCGTAGTCCGGGGCTATAGACGGAGCGGCTGGCTGTGGAACGGGTGGCTCGGTCACCCGCTCATCGGCCGGGGTGACGCTGATGGCCAGTTCCGGGCAGAAAAGTTCGCATCTCTGACAACCGATGCAGGCTTCCGGCTGTGCCACTTGCAGCGGCCACACCCCCCGGGGACAGGCGTGCCGGCAGATAGCGCACGCTTTGCACAGGGCTTCATCTAATTTGACGCTGTACGTCTTGGGCATTCTTCGTTTTCCAGGTGATTCTCACTCCGCCTGCCACGCTTCGGCGTCGTAGGCCGGAAGATGGCAGCGCAAGGGCCTGTCCCGCCGGTAGCCCAGGGCGTACTGGGCCTGGAGCAGTATTTGTATCTCGCGGCTGCCCTCGTAGATCACTGCGCCTTTGGAGTTGCGCAGGAAGCGCTCCACATCATACTCGTCGGAATAGCCGTACGCGCCGTGGATCTGTACCGCGTCGGCCGCCGAGTCGAAAGAGGCATCGCAGGCGTACCATTTGGCCAGCGCCGTCTCCCGCGTGTTGCGGACGCCTTGATTCTTCAGCCAGCCGGCCCGCAGGTAGAGCAGGCGCGCTATCTCGACCCGCTGCGCCATGAGCGCGATCATCCGTTGTATCAACTGCTGCTGGCCGATGGGCCGGCCAAAGGCCTCTCGCTCGTTGGCGTAGCGCACTGAGGCCTCCAGACAGGCCTGGATCAGACCGGTGGCGCCGGCGGCCACGGTGTAGCGCCCGCTATCCAGCGCGCTCATGGCGATCTTGAACCCCTCGCCTTCCTGTCCCAGGAGGTTCTCGGCCGGCACGGGGACGTCCTCTAGAGCGATGGAGCCGGTGTTGCCGGCCCGCACTCCCAACTTGCCATGGATCGTGTCCGTGGAGAGGCCGGGCCAGCCCCGCTCGACGATAAAGACTGACAGGCCGGAGTGATCGCGGGCCTTTTTCTTCTCCATATCGGTCCAGGCCAGGATGAGAAAGCGGTCGGCCACGTCGGCCAGGGAGATCCACATCTTCTCCCCGTTCAGGACGTAGTGGTCGCCTTCCCGACGGGCGGTGGCCTGGATACCTACCACGTCGGAACCGGCGTTGGGTTCGGTCATGCCAAAGGTGCCAATGTTCTCACCCCGGGCCAGGGTCGCCAGGTATTTCTCCTTCTGCTCCTCAGTGCCCCATTGGAGCAGGCTCAGGCTGCCCAGGCCCACGTGGACGCTCATGACCACCCGGGCCGAAGTGTCCACCCGTTCCAGTTCCTCGCAGGCCAGGCCCAGGGCAACGTAGTCCATCCCCGCCCCGCCATAGCGCACCGGCAGGCAGATGCCCAACAGTCCCTGGGCCGCCATCTTGGGCAGGAGCGAATGGTCGAAAGTCTGCTCCCGGTCGTGCTCCTTGATGGTGAGGGCGATCTCCTTCTCAGCGAATTTCCGTATCGCCCGGCGAATCATCTCGTGCTCTTCAGTGAGTGCAAAATCCATTTGGTTTCTCCTATATGTTCTCAGTTTGCTTGTGTCTCCTGCGCCAGCAGGCGGATGACGTCCGTATCGGTCAGGATGCCTACCAATCGGCTGGCCTCCAGCACCGGCAGGCCGCCGATTTTGTGCTCCAGCATCAACTGGACTGCCTCTACCAGGGGTGTTTGCGGCGCGACGGTGACCACCGGACTGGTCATCGCCTCGGCCACGGTCAGCCAGCCTTCCTCGGTCACGGGCTCGTAGGGATGGCGGGCCGACAGCTCGGCCATGCGCGCCTCTCGCAGGTCACCCTTGCTGATGATACCCACCAACTGGCCGTTATCTACCACCGGCAACCGCCGCACGTCGTGCTCCTCTATCAACTGCTCCGCTTCGGCCAGCAGGGCCTCACTCTCGACGATGACCGGATGCGGGGTCATCACCTCGGCCACCAGGTAGGGTTTCAAGGGCATGTGTCTCTCCTCAATTTCCGCTTCAGTTCCTTTTCCAGCGCCTCGTTCACGATGCAGCCTGCGTTGCGGGTGCATCGAAGCCAGACAGGGGTAGTAGACAACTTGTTTTTGCACCAGCCCTACCCCTGAGCGGGAGAGACCTCGATGACCCGCCCGCCGGCGGCTTTGGTCAGGCGGTCCTCGATAGCCAGCCCCAGGCCGGTGGCGCCAAAGTCCCGGGCCAGGATGACCTCTACACCCTGCCTGTCCAGGGCGCGCAGGGCGGCGAAGAGGCGGGCGGCGACGTGGCCCAGGTGGTCCCGCCGGCCCAGGTCCTCGACGACCACCGGCCGGCCGGCGAAGGCGCCCCGGTCCTCGTAGGCGATCAGCAGACCCACGCGCCGGCCGGCGGACAGGAGTTCATCCAGCCGCGCTTGCATAGCGACCAGCGTCTCCGCCGGCGGGCCGCGGAAGAAGAGCAGCGCGGCCCGGGGCGCGTAGTGCCTCTTCAGTAGCCCGGGCGACTTGAGCCCATCCTCGCCCTCCCTTTCATCCCCCTCGCTGGGGGGGGCGGAGGAGGCGGGGCCCAGTGCGATCTCTCCCAGCACCAGGCTCAGCGCCTCACGGCTGGTGCCCCCCGGCCGCAGGATGGTCGGCTTCTCGCCGGAGAGGTCCAGCACCGTGGACTCCACGCCGATTGGGGTCGGGCCACCGTCCAAGATCAGATCCACCCGCTCCCCCAGGTCGTCCAGCACGTGCTGGGCCGTGGTGGGGCTGGTATGGCCAAAGAGGTTGGCGCTGGGGGCGGCGATGGGTGTCCCCGCCGCCCGGATCAGGGCCAGGGCCACCGGGTGGGCCGGCATGCGCACGGCCACCGTGTCCAGCCCGGCCGTGACGCCCGCCGGCAACGCTTCTGCGCGGGGCAGGATCAGCGTCAGGGGGCCGGGCCAGAAGGTCTGGATCAGATCGTGGGCCTGGGGAGGCAGGTCGCGGGCCACGCGCCACAACTCCTCGAGGCTGGCAACGTGCACGATGATGGGGTCGTAGGGCGGCCGCTCCTTGGCGGCGAAGATGCCAGCCACGGCCTCTGGGTTCAGGGCATCGGCCCCCAGGCCGTAGACCGTCTCTGTGGGGAAGGCCACCAGCCCGCCCCGGCGGATCACCTCCGCCGCTTGTTGGATTATATCTCCTTCCGGTTCTATCGGGTTCACTTTTAGCAACATCTGTTACCTCGCTTTCCGCCGTCCGATCCATTTTACAGCCTCGACGGCCCAGAAGATCAGCGTGCTCGTCCCCAGGCAGACCGCCAATTCCAGCGGGCTGAGGGCTACCGTCTTGAAGATGCCTTGCAAGACGGGCACGTAGACCACCGCCAGTTGTAGGCCGAAGGTGAGCAACACCGCGCCTACCAGAGCCGGGTTGGAGAAGACACCGATGGAAAAGAGTGAGTGCTTGTCTGAGCGGATGGCCAGCGCGTTGCCCATCTGGGCCAGGCAGAGGGTGGTGAAGACCATCGTCCGCCAGGCCAGGTTGCCGGCCTGCCAGCCAAAGTACTGGATAACCATGGTGATGAGCCCCATCAGGCCGCCTACCCAGAGGATATACTGCCACATCCCCCGGGCGAAGATGCTCTCCTGGGGAGGGTGTGGTGGGCGATTCATCACATCTGGATCTGGTGGGTCCACTCCCAGGGCCAGCCCGGGCAGCCCGTCGGTCACCAGGTTCATCCACAGGATCTGCAGTGGCAGGAGGCGGGGGATGGGCATGCCCATTCCGATAGCCATCAACAGCCCGGCGATCTCCCCCACGTTGCTGGAGAGGGTGTACTTGATGAACTTGCGAATGTTGTCGTAGATGGTGCGCCCCTCTTCTACGGCGGCGATGATAGTGGCGAAGTTGTCGTCGGTCAACACCATGTCGGCTGCTTCTTTGCTCACGTCGGTGCCGGTGATGCCCATGGCCACGCCAATGTCGGCCTGTTTCAGCGCCGGGGCGTCGTTCACCCCATCGCCGGTCATGGCCACGATGTGCCCGTGCTTCTGCAGCGCCTGCACGATCTTCAGTTTGTGTTCCGGCGAGACGCGGGCGTAGATCGCTACGTCTTCGACCACCGCCTCCAGATCAGCCACGGACATCTGGGCCAGTTCTGTCCCTCTGATGACGCGCCGGCCGCTTTCCTCGGCCTCCGGGCCGGCGATGCGCAACTCGTGAGCGATGCTGGCCGCCGTGAGCGGGTGGTCGCCGGTGATCATCATCGTGCGGATGCCGGCCGTGTGGCAAGTGGCTATGGCCTGGCGCACTTCCTGCCGGGGCGGGTCAATCATACCTGTCAGACCGACGAAGATTAGATCCCGCTCCAGGTTTTCCTCGTCTCCCGAGGCAGGCAATTCGTCCAGCGGGCGGAAGGCCGCACCCAGCACGCGCATGCCCTCCTGGGCCAGCCGGTCGTTGGCGGCCTCGATCCGGCGGCGCCAATCGTCGTCCAGCGCTTCGACCCGGCCGTTCGTCCACACCCGGTTGCTCACCTCCAGCAGGCTGTCCACCGCGCCTTTGGTGAAAGCCAGGAATGGCCAATGACCAATGTCCAATGACCAATGTCCAATCTCCAACGACCGATTTGGGATTTGGTCATTGATCATTGGGATTTTGTGCACCGTGGTCATCCGTTTTCGCTCCGAGGTGAAGGGCGCTTCGGCCACGCGCGGCAGGGCGGTTTCCAGTTCTGCTTTCCACAGGCCCATACGCGCCGCCGCGACCACCAGCGCCCCCTCGGTGGGGTCGCCGATGGCCTGGTAGCCGCCTGGCTCTTTGTTCGGTTCAAGTGTGGCGTCGTTGCACAAAGCAACCGTGGCCAGCAACAGCGACAGCGTCGCATCGGGCGTGGCCAGCGGGGGATCGTCGGGGCTGAGGACGGCCCCGGCTTTGCGCAACCGCCCCACCAGGTTCACCGTGTGCTCAGCCACGTCCAATATGGTCACCGTCATGCGGTTCTCGGTCAGCGTACCGGTCTTGTCCGAGCAGATGACAGTGACCGATCCCAGGGTCTCCACCGCCGGCAGCTTGCGGATGAGGGCGCGCCGCTTGAGCATACGCTGCGCGCCCAGCGCCAGGGCGATGGTGACCACGGCCGGTAGTCCCTCTGGCACGGCGGCCACGGCCAGGCTGATAGACACCATGAACATCGTCGTTACGTCTACCCCTTGCAGCAGGCCGATGGCAAAGATGATGCCCACCAGGGCCAGGGAGGCGATGGCCAGCCCCTTGCCCAGTTGGGCCATACGCCGCTGCAGCGGGGTAGGCTCGCTCTCCACTGCCTGGATCATGGTGGCGATGTGTCCAAGTTCGGTCTGCATGCCGGTGGCGGTGACGACGGTCAGCCCGCGCCCGTAGGTGACGGCAGTGCCCAGGAATGCCATGTTGCGCCGGTCGCCCAGAGCCAGGTGCTCGTCGGCCAACGCCGCCGTGCTTTTCTCGACCGGCACGGATTCGCCGGTGAGCGCGGCCTCTTGCAGGCGCAGGTTGACGCTCTCCAGCAGACGGCTGTCGGCCGGCACCGCGCCCCCGGTCTCCAGCAGGAACAGGTCGCCCGGCACCAGCTCACGGGCGGAGATCTCGCGCACCTGTCCATCACGGCGCACCTTGACTCGCGGCACGACCATCTTCTTCAGCGCGGCCATGGCCCGTTCGGCGCGGTACTCTTGCGTGAAGCCCAGGACGGCGTTGAGGACGACGATGACCAGGATGGCCACGGTGTCCTTGAGATCGCCAACGAGAAAGGAGATGGCCGCCGCCACGATGAGGACGACGACCATCACTTCGGTGAACTGCGCGGCCAGGATGCGCCACGGGCTTCTCAATCCCCGCTCGATTAACTCGTTGGGGCCATGCTCGGCCAGGCGGCGGGCGGCCTCGGCCTGGCTCAACCCCGTTTGGGGCGGGGTATCCAGAGCGTCCAGAACCTGGTTCGGCGTCAATCTCCACGGTTGTTGCAGGTGTTTCACTGAACTACCTCCAATTCTGTTCAAATGTACCAACTCACCGATCAACGCAGGCGATGCACAGGTC
>JACNHM010000245.1 GCA_014383605.1 Chloroflexota bacterium | reverse complement strand
GCGCGCCGCCTGCCGCTCCTCCAACGCCTCCAACAACAAATCCAACACCTGCGATTTGCTGATGTGCTGATTTGCCGATTTGTGATTTGCTGATGTGTTCATGTTATTTCACCACCAGGAAGCCCAGAATCTCGGCGATGCTGACCAGAACGTTGGCGTAGAAGTTACCGCCCAACTGACGGAAAAGCTCGAACTTCATGCTGGGCGCCCCGATGAAGGGCCGCAGCGTCCAGGCCATCTGGCTGCCCACGAACCCGTAGATCAGCACCCACAGACGCAGCACCCAGCCACGGGAGCGGGCTCCCTCGTCGCCTTTGCCACCCCGCCCCGCTGCCGACACCACCCGCATCCCCTGGCTGAGAAAGATCACCCCCATGGTGCCGGCGGCGGCGAAAACGCCCACGGTGAGCAGCTTGAAGAACTGGTAGTGGCTGGTGGTCAGCAGGAAGAAGAGCACGATGGGCGAGAAGCTGAGCAGCAGCACGGCGGTGACGGTGATCGCCGTCAGTATCAGGGCCGTGTTCTGCGTCAGGCTCTGGTTGGAGCCGAAGAGCACGTTGAAGAAGTAGAGCGTGGGCGAGCAGACGATCAGCGTGGCCAGGAAGAGCAAGGGCAGCTTGACGGCCGAGCTGAGCGCCTGCCACAGGCTGTGCGTGGAGCCCATCACCGCGCCGTAGAGCGCCAGGAAGGCGACGCTGGAGATCAGCATGGCCCGCATCTTCTGCGGCAGGCCGACGCCCTCCCCTATCTCGTGGAAGAAGTGATAGCGGTTGCGCAGGATCGTTTCGATGACGGCTAAGTCTTTCATGCGTTGGTTTCTCCTCTCCAGTGAAGGTGCAACGCACCTGCTAGGTGCGTTGCACCTTCAAAAGCCCGCAGCAAGCTGCGGAGTCCGATCATCTACCAGCGTAGTGCCGGCAAGACGGTGAAGATGATGGTAATGACCCAGAAAAAGGCCCAGGAAGCCAGGCCATAGCGCCAGCGGCCCAACTTGAGCACAGGTACCAACAAGGCCACGGCGGCGATGGTCCAGAAGGCGGGGCGGATGAGCACCTGCTGCCAGCCGATAGCCGTGCCGTCGGGGGCAAAGACCAGCCAGCGCAGCACCAGGGCGCAGACCACCGGCAGTCCGGCGGCGATGACGGCGTCGGCGGTGCCCCAGCCGGCGTGCACCTGCTGGAGTTCAGCGCCTACTTCCTCCAGGCCGAAACGGGCTGCCGCTTCGGCTAAGGCTTCAGTCTCGTCCAATCCCCGCTCGCGGGCTGCGGCCACCGCCTCCTCCAGGTGGGAGCGGATTTCCTCCAGTAGGTCGTGTTCCGTCTCGCCGTCCAGGTCCATCTGCGCCCGGATGCGGGCCAATACGTACTCTATGTCTGCAGCGGCCACGTCCTCCCTCTCCTTCCCAGCCAACCGCTCCGGCAGTTCTAACCTGAAAGGCCGAAGTGCTGCTTGCCGAAAGCGATGATCTCAGGGTGTTTGCCCTCTGGGACAAATACCCAACCGTTTTGCACACGCAGGAAGTACCAACCTGGATTGTCGTAGTCTCGACCGGAGAATCCCTTTCCATCGCTTCGGCTGGTGGCCCAGACGTGTGCCTCCACGAACCAGAGCTCATCGAAGATCTCTTTGTCCGCGTGTACAATCTTCACTTTGTCCACGCCAGAATAATAGCTGGCGATCAGCTCGTGCATGCCCTCCTCGGGGCTTGTGTAAACTGTCTGGCTTTTCAGCGCGCGCAGTTGCCCAGCGGAATAGGCCCGCGTGGCGGTCAGAACGATACCGGCCACCAGGACGACGATAGCGACACTCAACAGCAGTTTTCTTGTGCGGTTCATCGAATTTCCTCCTTAAAATAGTCGAGAAACCTCTCCCCCTGCGAGGGGGAGGTTGCGGCCTGGAATCAACACCATTGAATGGTCACCGGCGCGGTTCTACGGGGTTCCTGCCGCTCCCACTGGTGTGTCCAATAGGTGTAACAGCCGTTCTGTGAAAGTGCGCCATGCTGCCGTCTGCGCCCTCAGTGCCTGTCGCCCCTTGTCGGTGATGTGGTAGTACTTACGGTGGCGGTTGCCAGTGCCTGCGCGCCACTCACTGGCGATCAACCCCTCCTGCTCCATGCGGTGCAGCGTGGGGTACAGCAGCCCCTCCTTCATGTGAAAGTACCCGCCGCTGCGCCGCTTCAGCTCCCGCGTCATCTGGTAGCCGTACATGGACTCTTCGGCCAGCAGGCTGAACACGATGATCTCGGAGCTTCCCTTGCGCATTTGATCCCGTAGGGGCATGTTTTCCTCCCTTCTGACACCTTATTAACTTATGCATAAGCAAATATAGCATACTCTCCGTTCCTTGTCAAATCGCGGGTCTGGAGTTACGCGCACGGACGACGTCGGTTCAGACCTTTGACCAAAGCGGTGGAGGTGTGTTATAATCCAGATGCTGCAGCGAGCGGCAGCAGAGAGAGGCTTCATCGCCTGTTTGTGAAGCGCCGTTCCCCACGGGGAAGGAGGGAGAGATACGCCCATGTGCTGGGAGCAATTGTCCCAATGGCTGGCAGGCCTCTTCGGAGGTTCGCCCACGGATGAAAACGACGACGAAAACGACAAGGAGGAACCCGTGAACCCCACACCTGACAAACGACAATGGACGCTCATGCTCTACATGGCCGGGGACAACGGCAAGGAGTTCCCCACCGCCTGGGGGCCGGAGCAGATCATGGCCGAGATGACCTCGGTCGGCTACACCGACCTGGGCGAGCTGCGCGCCGCCGGCGCCAGCGACGAGGTGGCCGTGCTGGCCCAGTTCGACACCATCAGCGAGAACGACCTCAGCTACCGCTTCCAGATCAAGGGGCCGGACGAGGAGCCGGAGGTGCTGCGCATTGACGAGACCAACTGCGGCGACCCGGCCACGCTGCGCGATTTCATCGTCTGGGGCATGGAACGCTGCCCGGCCGAGAAGTATCTGCTGGTGCTCTGGAACCACGGTGGCGGCTGGAAGGAAGACGACATCTGGGCCTCCTATCGCAGCCTGCCGCGCTCGCCGGATCGTTCGCGGGCCATGAGCCAGGCCAGGGTGCGCCGCTCGGTCTTCCGCAAGACGGCCGGCCAGGTGTTGGGCATCGAGGACGTGGAGACCCGCTGGATCTGCGCCGACGATTCATCCAAGGATTTCCTGGACAACGCCGAGCTGCAGCAGGCCCTGGCCGAGGCGGCGGATGCCACGGGCCAGCGGCTGAGTCTCATCGGCATGGACGCCTGCCTGATGAGCATGTTGGAGGTGGCCTATCAGATCCGCGATCACGCCGAGGTCATGGTCGGCTCGCAGGAGGTAGAGCCTATGGCCGGCTGGCCCTACACGCCCATCCTCTCGGCGCTCACCGCCCGCCCACAGATGACGCCGCAGGAGCTGAGCGAGCTGATCGTGCAGGAGTACGCCCGCTCCTACCGGCCCTCCACCCGCCGTGTGCCGGAGATCACCCAGTCGGCCATCAACCTGGCCCAGATGGAACCTCTGGGCGAGAAGCTAGCGGCCTTCGTGGCCGCGCTGCAGGCCGCTTTCGCCGCCGACGTCTTCGCCGAGGTGGCGCTGAACCGGGCCAAGCAGGACGGTTTCCGCTTCGACGACCCCGACTACCTGGACTTGCGCGACCTGGTGGAGGCCTTCCAGCAGCAGTACAAAGGGCAGGATGCCGCCGTGCTGGAGGCGGCTCAGGCCCTCCTGGACGACCTGACGCCGGGGCCGGACAGGCCCATCCTGGCCAACGTGACCCAGGGCAAGCGCTACGCCCAGCGCGCCCACGGCCTGTCCATCTACTTCCCCTCCCGCGGCATCTCGCAGTTCTACGACGGCCTGGACTTCGCCGCCACCGGCTGGGGCGAGCTGATCAAACTGGTCAACCGCGTGGCGTAGCCAATCGCTCATCGCTGATCGCAAGTGGCAAGCGATACGCGACGCGATAGGCGATGCGCGATAGGCGATGCGTGAAAGGAGGCGAGCAATGAGTGAGTTGGTTTTCCTGCGCCGCAAGGCGCTCCTGGCTATGCGGAAGGTGGGGGAACGCCTCCAGGAGCACTGGCCTGAGCTGGACAGCGACGTGCGCGAGGAGTTGCTGTACCTCTTCGCTGAGGTGGAACGGCGGCTGTGGGCCGCCGCTTCGGACAGCGAACGGGCCGTTGTCGCCATTGACTTCCTGCAGCAGTTGGAGCGTATGCCCGCCGTGGCCCCCCTGCTGCGCGACATCCTGGAAGCGGCCAAAGGCCGCCGCCTGCGCGGCGAGCGCGTCACCGTGGACGCCCAGACGCTGGACACGGTCCTGGAGATGCTGGCCGGCGCCCGCTCCGTCCGCAAGTCCATGATCTGGAAGGACGTGGAGCCGCCACCGCCACCGCCGGCCCCGTCGCCCCGGCCCCTGGTGCCCAAGATGGTCCCCGAGCCGGAAGAGATGGCGCTAGAGGAGGAGGCAGAACCCGAGGAACCCCTCGTCGTCGAGCGCCACACCGACGTCAACTTCCCCCAGCAGGTGCGGCTGGGCCAGCCCCCCGTGCCCCTCACCGTTAACCTGACCCAGAAGCCGGTGCAGTGGTCGCTGGTCACCGGGCTTGTGGCCGTGGCCTTGCCCACGGGTCAGCCGGAGGAGGTGCTGGTCATCCTGCGTGCCCAGGACTTCGAGGAGGTGACTGGCGAGACGGTGCGTAGCCTGACCGTCTATCCCGACCGCGATTCCACGCCCGTGGTCTTCTTCCTGCGTCCCCTGGCCACGGGCGACAAGCGCGTCGTCCTCGACTTCTACCACCGCAACCGCAACGTGGGCAGCGTCAGCTTCGTCACCCAGGTGGTGGAGCCGCAGGCGGCGGTGGCCGCCCGCCCGGTGAGCGTGGAGCCGCTGGCCCTGCGCACCAGCCCGCCCGACGCCGCACCGCCGGACCTGGAGCTGCGCGTTACGCTCAGCGACGACCAGCGCACCCTGTCCTTCATGCTGCACTCCGTGCACGGCGAGGTGGGCTATCACTTCACCCCCGCCGGGTCGGTGCGGCTGGCCCGCCCGCCGCGGGAGCACCTGGGCCACTTGTTCGATGAGCTGAGCATCCTGGCCCGCCAGCGGCTGGCGGAGCACAGCGTGCTGGAGCAGGAGCAGATCCGCCAGCGACTGGAGACCATCGGCCAGAACCTGTACCGCGACCTCTTCTCCCCCGAGATGAAGCGCGCCTACCGCCAGTGGCGAGCTAACCCCCGCCTGGGGTGCATCCTCATCACCTCCGACGAGCCCTGGATTCCCTGGGAGATGGTCAAGCCCTACGACGACAGCGACCTGGCGGACATCATTGACGACGAGTTCCTCTGTGAGCGCTTCCAGGTCTCTCGCTGGCTGGCCGGCCACGGCCCGCCCGATACGCTGCAGGTGGCCTCGGCCACGCTGGTCGTGCCGCAGAGCGGCCTGGCCTACGTGGCGCAGGAGGAGGCCTACTTTCAGGGCTTGTCGCAGCACGGCATCGCCGTGCGCTCTCCCTTCTTGCAGCGCGTGGCCGACGTGGGCCAGCTGTTGGAGCAGGGGGATGTGAGCCTTTGGCACTTTGCCTGTCACGGCAACTTCAACAGCGAGCGCCCCGAGGAGTCCTCGGTGGAGCTGGCCGACGGCGAGTTGCGTCCTTCCGACATCGTCGGCCCCAAGGCCACGGGCGTCAAGCTGGCCAAGCCGCTGGTCTTCCTCAACGCCTGTCACACCAGCCAGCTCGGCTTCGCCCTCACCGGCCTGGGCGGCTGGGCCGAGCGCTTCGTCAACGCTGGCGCCAGTGCCTTCGTCGGCTCCGCTTGGGAGGTGCACGACGAGCTGGCCGCCGAGTTCGCCACCAGGTTCTACGACGAGCTGTGGGGCGGCGCCTCGCTGGGCGAGGCCTTCCACCGCGCCCGTTTGCACATCAAGGAGAAGGACGAGACCAACCCCACCTGGCTGGCCTACACGCTGTACGGCGATCCCATGGGCCGGGCCAGGATAGCTGCGGTGTAAACTGACACTGCGGAGGGCGACAATCTGTTATAGGGGCGGGGCTTGTTCCCGCCCTGAGCACCCACAAAGAGTGCCTCTGCGTCGGTTGCCGTGCATGCTCTGCCTGCCGTTTCCCCGCGGCGGCAAATTGTGGTAAAATTGGGAAAACTCAGGAAAACAGCCTATTGCTGCGAGATGAGCGCCCGGCAGGAGGATAGAATGAGCGGTAGGGTATTTCAAGCAGGCGGGGCAATCCCCCCCGATTCGCCCACGTACGTCGAGCGCCAGGCGGACGGGTTGGCTCTGCTGCGAGTCCAGCAGATGGAATACGTGCACATCGTCGTCGCCCGACAGATGGGCAAAACCTGCTTGCTCTACCGGCTGGCGTCCAGGTTGCCACCGGATCAGTACCAGCCAGTGTGGGTTGATCTGGCAGGGATGGCAGGGTTAGAGATGCCGCGCTGGTACGAGGCGGTGGGTGAAGAAATCGGACGCCGACTGACACCTGTTTCCATCCCTCACCTGTCCGATCAAAAGGACTTGCAGGATTACCTCCTGAGCGCCATGCAGGCCGTCGCCGGCGCGCACAACGTGGTGATCATCTTGGACGAGATAGACAGTACACGGGGTCTGCATTTCTCCGATGGCTTCTTCAGTGCCCTGCGTACCCTCTACAATCGCCGCGTCGAGGAGCCCTGCCTGAGGCATTTGGCGTTCGTCATGGTGGGGGCCACGGACCCGCGCCGGTTGATCAAGGACCCCAACCTCTCGCCATTCAATGTGGGCGAGGAGGTGCGGCTAGAGGAATTCACAGCAGAGGAGACCCGTCGGCTGACGGACAACCTGTCCTTGGCTGCCATTGAAACGGATGAGGCCACCCACGAACGCATCTATTGGTGGACGTCGGGGCAGCCATATCTCACGCAGCGGGTCTGCGCTACGTTGGAGGATTGGCGCGGCTTGCGAGGCCTCAGGCAGGCGACGCCGGAACTGTTGGATCAGGCCGTTGAGGAGGCGATCCTGCGCCCTGCGGCTAATGACAGCAACATTGCCCACGTCAAGGCCCGGCTGGAATTGGCGCCGGGGGCGAGAGCTTACTTGCAGCGCATCTTCGCGGGCCAGATGATACCCTTCGAGCCCAATGGAGCAGTCAACGGACGACTGGCGGAGCTTCACCTCATCGGCGTGGTCAAGGAGGGGCCTGAAGGCAACACAGTGGTGCGTAACCGCATCTACGAAAAGACCGTGAGCGACTACGTTCGCCTGGCCAGCGAAGTGGAGAAGGCTTCGCTGCGAACGCGGTGGAAATCTACCGTCGGAATCTGCGCTATCTGGAGGAGCGAAAGGCCATGTACGGGCTGGAAGTGCCTTTGAGTCTGCTGAACCAAATCGAGGCCGAACGCATAGCCATCGAGCGCATCGAACGAGAGTTGGGGAAGTGATCACCCCATCGCTCGGCGACGAGACTTGCTCAGGAAAAATGAGGAATTGTCCCATGGAAAGACGTGGGGAGGGAATCGAAAACCGCCGCTACCTGACCACGCAGGAGGTCGCCGGCATCCTCAAGGTGCGGGTGGAGACGGTGCGCAGCTACATCAAGCGCGGCCGGCTGCCGGCCGTGAAGCTGGGACGGGACTACCGCATCGCCGCCGCCGATGTGCAGCGGCTGCTGCAGCCGCGGCTGGGCGAAACAGCAGTGGCATATCAGATCGAGCCTCAGATCCGGCACGGGTTGATGGGAATCGCCACGGTCGAGGTCGCCGCCGTTGACCTGCCCTCGGCTGAACCGGCACAGCCTGCTGCCGAGTTCGACGTGTGGGCAGTTACCCGGCGGATGGCGGCAGGGCCTCCGTATGAGCCGGAGGAAATCGAGCGAGCCGAGCGGGAGATAGAGAAAATCATCGCTGAACTGCGGGCCAACCCTCCCTATCCGACGATCAAGGAGTTCATGGAATCCACGCGGGGACGGGGAAGCTATGATCCTGATTGACTCCGACGTCTTTTCCATTGACCTGCTTTACCAGCGCGACATCAGGTTTGCCACCAATCGTCGTTTCCTCAATGTCATCCGGGGACAGTCGCCAGCTACAACGGTGTTCAATCTGATGGAGGTTTGTGGCAAGACCTCCTTCGTCTATTCCGAGCGAGCGCTGCAACACTCATGACCACCCCCATGCGGCGGCAGTATCTTGCCCTCAAGAAGCAATACCCCGACGTCATCCTCTTCTTCCGCCTGGGCGACTTCTACGAGACCTTCGACGAGGACGCTAAGACCGTCGCCGACGTGTGCGATATCGTGCTCACGTCCCGCCCGGTGGGCAAGAACCGCCGCGTGCCCCTGGCCGGCGTGCCTCACCACGCCGCCGAAAGTTACATCGCCAAGCTCATCCGCGCCGGCTACAAAGTGGCCATCGCCGACCAAATGGGCACAACGCCCGTGAAAGGACTGGTGCCCCGTGAGGTGCGGCGGGTGGTCACCCCCGGCACGCTGGTGGAGCCCAGACTGCTGGAAGAAAAAAGCAACAACTACCTGGTGGCGCTGCTGCAGGATGACCGCCGCGCCGGCCTGGCCTACGCCGACATCACCACCGGCGAGTTCGCTGCCACCCAGTTCGATGGCGACGGCGTGCGGCAGCGGGTAGCCGAGGAATTGGCCCGCCTGCAGCCGGCGGAGGTTATCATCCCTGAAGAGAGGATAGGGGATAAGGGTTCTGGGGCGGACGAGTCCCCTATCCCCTATCCCCTATCCCCTATCGCCCCCTGGCGTTTTGATCTGGAAACGGCCCGCCAGGCGCTGCTCGATCACTTCCAGGTGGCCTCGCTGGCCGGATACGGCTGCGAGGGCCAGCCGCTGGCCGTGCGCGCCGCTGGCGCGCTGGTGCAGTATCTGCGGGACACCCAGCCCGACGCGCTGGCGCAGCTTACGGGGCTGCGTACCTACGCCACGGCGGAGTTCATGACCCTCGACGAGGCCACCTGGCGCAACCTGGAGCTGGTGCAGACCATCCGCTCCGGCTCCGCCAGAGGCTCGCTGCTGGGCGTGCTCGACGTCACCCGCACGCCCATGGGCGGACGTCTCCTGCGCCGCTGGCTGGGCCAGCCGCTGCTGGACGTGGCGAGCATCAACCGCCGGCTGGACGCTGTGCAAGCGTGGGCCAGCGACACGCCCCGGCGACTGGAACTGCGCGACCTCCTGCGCGGCGTGGGCGACCTGGAACGCTGGATCACCCGCGTCGTCCAGCGCATCGCCCTGCCGCGGGACCTGCTGGGCATTCGGGAGATACTGGCCCGAGTGCCGCAGATACGCTCTTTGATAGAGATATTGGATATTGGTGAATCAGGTATTGGGGAATCCGATACCCCAATATCTAATACCCAATACCTGCTTTCTTCGCCCCTGGATCCCTGTGCCGACGTGCTGACGTTTTTGCAGGAAGCCATCGCCGACGAACCCCCCGCCACGCTGGCCACGGGAGGAGTCATCCGCCCCGGCTTCTCGGCCGAGCTGGACAGCATCACCGCCGCGGCGCGGGACGCCAAGGCCTGGATCGCCGGGCTGGAGCGGCAGGAGCGGGAGCGCACGTCCATCAGATCCCTCAAGGTGGGCTACAACAAAGTCTTCGGCTACTACATCGAGGTGAGCAAGGCCAACCAGCACTTGGTGCCGGAGGAGTACATCCGCAAGCAGACGCTGGTCAATGCCGAGCGCTACATCACGCCGGACCTGAAGGAGTACGAGTCGCTGGTCCTCAACGCCCAGGAGCGGCTGTTGGACCTGGAGAGCCAGCTCTACCGGCAGGTGCTCGATCGGGTGGCCGCCGCCGCGCCGCGCGTGCAGGCCACGGCTCAGGCCCTGGCCGAGCTGGACGTCACCACGTCCCTGGCCGAGGTGGCCGTCAACCACCGTTACGTCCGTCCGCAGCTAGCCGACGATGGCCGCTTGGACATCACCGCTGGCCGCCATCCGGTGGTGGAGTTGTTGCAGCGCGAGGAACCCTTCCAGCCCAACGACGTGCACCTCTCGCCGGAGGAGGCCATCATCATCCTCACCGGCCCCAACATGGCCGGCAAATCCACGTACCTTCGCCAGGTAGCGCTGATCGTGCTCATGGCCCAGATGGGCTCTTTCGTGCCCGCCGACGCCGCCCGCATCGGCGTCGTGGATCGCATCTTCACCCGCATCGGCGCCGCCGACGAGATCGCCGCCGGCCGCTCCACCTTCATGGTGGAGATGGTGGAGACGGCCAACATCCTGCACCACGCCACCAACCGTTCGCTGCTCATCCTGGACGAGATCGGCCGCGGCACCTCCACCTACGACGGCATGTCCATCGCCTGGGCCGTGGTGGAGCACATCCACAATCACCCTCGTCTGCAGGCCAAGACCCTCTTCGCCACCCATTACCACGAGCTGACCGAGCTTTCTGAGCTCCTGCCGCGGGTGAGCAACTACAACGTGGCCGTGGCCGGGGAGGGCGATCAGGTCGTCTTCCTGCACAAGATCGTCCCCGGCAGCGCCGACCGCTCCTACGGCATCCACGTGGCCCAACTGGCTGGACTGCCGCGCATGGTGATACACCGCGCCCAAGAGATCCTGGCCGAGCTGGAGAAGCAGGCCCCCGGCGGCCCCCTGCGCTCCCGCCATCCGGCCGCCGAGCAACTCCCCCTCTTCCTGACCGAAGATCCGGTGCTGGAAGAGCTGAAATCACTCGACATAACGCAACTAACGCCGCTGGAGGCCATCAACAAGCTGTACGAGTTGCAGCAGAGGCTACAGAAGTGAACGGAATCCAGGAAGTGGCGAAAAGGAAAAGCAACGAACAATGAGCACACAAGAGTACATCTTCGATGCAGGGCCATTGATCACTGGCTGTAAATTCGCTGTGCGAGAGCAGTTGGTGATTGACCACTTGCTGAAGCACTGCCGGATCGTTGTTCCTCGGGCTGCGCAGCAGGAGGTAGTCATTGCTGGGAGACGTCATGCCGACGCGCTGCAAGCAGAGCAGCGTATAGCAGCTGGGGCAATCACTGTGACCGCACCAACCACCGCCCCCGAGTCGCTGAAGAGAATCCTTCGGCTGTATGAGCTTGGGGGTGGCGAGTACCAATCAATCCTGTTGGCGCACCAAACGGGCATCTGTCTGGCGATTGATGACTACCTGGGATACTTGGTCTGTGATCGTCTTGGTGTCCAGAAGCGTTTTCTGCTTGACGTGTTGGTGAGATTGGCTCGAGAGGCAGAGCTAGATCGGGAACTGGCTCGCGAGATTGCCGACTCGGTGCGGCCCCGCTATACAACGGCTATGGTCGAGCATACGTTGCTGATGTTGGAGGAGGAAAGTTATGAAGACAGTAGCGATTGAACTCGTACCGCCGGTGGATCGGCTGGTCGAGCATTGGGTGGAAGACGAGCAAATCAGCTCAGAGCAAGCAGTGCAAGAGCTGATTGCCTTGGGATTTGAAGCTCGGTTGCGGGATCTATACGCCCGTTACCGCCGAGCGGAGTGCTCCTTCGGCTATCTGGCAGAAGCGCTTGGTATGACCACATGGGAGCTAACTCACCTGTTGGAGAAACGAGACTGGCCGGCCCATAATCTGCCGGGCTGAGTGGTTATCCGGAGAAGCCCCTGACCATGCCCCGATCCTCGCCGGTGGATGGGGCCTTTGAATTGTAGAGGTACATCAGGGTCGCTGGCCTCCCTCGTGTAGGAAGATGTGACCGAAGGCGACGCTGTTGGAGCCAGTTTTGGCATCACGCAGGGACTTGGAGAACCAGCACATGAAAGTCCTGCTATCAGGCAACGAAGCCATTGCCCGGGGCGCCTACGAATATGGGGTCAAGGTTGCCACAGGTTATCCGGGAACGCCCAGCTCGGAGATCCTGGAAAACGTCGCCAAGTATTATGAGGAGATCTACTCCGAGTGGTCGGTCAACGAGAAGGTGGCCATGGACGTGGCCA
>JACNHM010000325.1 GCA_014383605.1 Chloroflexota bacterium | reverse complement strand
CTGGGCCTGTTCGATTGCATCGTCGCTCCCTGCGTGGCGCAGTGCGCCGTCTGCCAGGACGTGCCGGAGTACGCCTGGCTGATTGCCCAGGGGGAATACGACCGGGCGCTGGAGGTCATCCTGGCCCGCAATCCGCTGCCCGGTGTGACGGGCTACGTCTGCACGCATCTCTGCCAGACCCGCTGCACCCGCAACGACTACGAGGAACCGGTGGCCATCCGGGCCCTCAAGCGCTTCGCCGCCGAGCGGGGAGCAGGGGAGCAGAGGAGCAGGGGAGCGGAGGAGCAGGGGAGCAAGGGAGCAGGGGAGCAGAGGAGCAGGGGAGCGGAGGAGCAGGGGGGCACCTCCGCACCTCGGCACCTCCGCACCTCGGCACAAGTGGCGGTGATCGGTGCTGGCCCTTCGGGGCTGGCGGCAGCCTACTTCCTGGCGCTGAACGGCGTGCAGGTGACCATCTTCGAGGCCAAGGAGGTGGCGGGCGGCATGATGCGGCTCATCCCCTCGTTTCGGCTGCCCGAGGCCATCATCCAGCGGGACGTGGATCGGATCACCGGGTTGGGCGTGGAGATCGTGCTTTCCCATCCCCTCACCAGGCCGCCGGAGGAGTTGTTGCAGGAGGGCTTCGACGCCGTGTACATTGCCTGCGGCTTTCAGAAGGGCTCCCGGCTGGATGTCGAAGGGATCGAGGGTGCGGGGGTCTACGCGGCTTTCGATCTTTTGGAACGGGCGCGGCGCGGCGAGGTTGTGGACTTGGGCGCCAAGGCGCTGGTGATCGGCGGCGGCGACACGGCGATGGACGCCACGCGGGTGGCGCGGCGGTTCACCGGCCGCCCGGCAACCATCGTCTACCGGCGCAGCAAGCGGGAGATGCCGGCCAGCGCGGAGGAGATAGAGGGTGCTCTGGAAGAAGGCAATGTCTTGATGGAACTGGTGTCTCCCACCAGGGTTGTGCGGAGAGCGGGTCGGGTGGTGGCCCTGGAGTGCCTGCGCAACGAGTTGGGCGAGCCTGGCAAAGATGGGCGTCGGCGGCCCATTCCCATCGAGGGGAGCGAGTTTCAGATGGCGGCCGATTCGATCATCGTGGCCATCGGCCAGCGCCCGGACGTCGCCTTTCTCGACGGCAGCCGCGTCACCGTGCGGCGGGACGGGGCCATCGTGGTTGATCCCCACACTGGTCTGGCCGGTGCGCCTTGCCTCTACGCTGGCGGGGACGTCGTTGAGGGGCCGGAGAGCATCATCGCCGCCTGCGGTGACGGCCGCCGCGCCGCCGAGGCCATCTGCGCCCAGTTGGGCATCCAGTTCGCACAGCCGCCCCGCCAGCCGGCAGCGCTCTCCGCAGAGGAGATCCTGCGGGTCAAGCGCGTTCGGGCCAGGAAGGAGCCGCAGCAGCGGCCGGAGATGATCCCGCCCGAGCAACGCGGCGGCTTTGATCTGATCGAAGCCACGCTCACGGCGGAAGCGGCGCGGGCGGAAGCGCTGCGGTGTGTGCAGTGCGCCACCTTCTGCGACAAATGCGTGGAGGTCTGCCCCAACCGGGCCAACTACACCTACTTCGTCTCACCGCTGAACCTGACGCTGCCCACGCTCTCCTGCCGGAATGGCGCCTTGGCAGTGACCGGTGAGGAGGCCTTCCGCGTCGAGCAGACGCGACAGATCATCCACGTGAGCGACTTCTGCAACCAGTGCGGCAACTGCGCCACCTTCTGCGTGCACCAAGGCCGACCTTACGCCGACAAGCCCCGGCTCTTCCTTGAGAAGAGAGATTTCGAGAAGGAAGGCGACAACGCCTTCACCATCGAGGGAAACACTATCCGGCGGCGCGAGGACGGTCGGGAATCGCAGCTTTCGTTGAGAGATGGTATAATCGTCTTCGAGAACGCCCGGCTGAGGATAAGCCTCTCCCCCGACTTTGCCATCAAGGACGTGGAACTGAAAGAGCCGTTCCAGGCCCCGTTCTCTCTGAAGGAGGCGGCCGAAATGGCCCTGATCCTCGACGGGGTTACCCTGTCACTGCCTTTCTTGGTGGTTTGATCACGGGAAGTAGCAGAGGGCCTCGTGCCCGACCCGTCGCCCCCAAGGGGCTGCGCTGCGCGCTCTTACCGTATGTGGGAGGTTGATCGAACATGCAATCCTGGCTATCCAGATCCCGCATCTCTCAGATGGTTGATGCCCTGCTGCCCGTGCTGGCGACCCTGGCTGCTCTGGCCATCGGAGCCGTCATGCTGCTGGTGCTGGGCGCGAACCCGGTGGCTGCTTACGGCGCCTTGCTGGAAGGCGCTTTCGGGAGCGCCAACGCCGTGGCCGAGACCACTGTCAAGGCCGTCCCCTTGCTCCTGGTGGGCATAGGCATCTGCATCAGCTTCCGGGGCAACGTCATCAACATTGGCGGCGAAGGGCAGATGATCATCGGCGCCATACTGGCGACGCTGGTGGGCGTGTCCTTTCCAACCTGGTCCGGTTGGGTGATCATTCCCCTGGCCTTGCTGGCGGGCTTCGTGGGTGGGGCCATCTGGGGAGGGATTCCGGGCGCGCTGAAGGCCTACTTCAACGCCAACGAGATCCTGAGCACGGTGATGATGAACGCCATCGCCGTGCAGATCATGAACTACCTGCTGCGTGGCCCGATGATTGATCCCGCCCAACTCAAGCTGGCCTCGCGCATTCCCCAGACGGCTCGTCTTGAACAGGCCTTCCGTCTGCCCCGCCTGGCACCCACTCGCCTGCACCTGGGAGCAGCGATCGCCGTTGTGCTGGCCATCCTGGTGTACATTCTGCTCTGGCGCACGACGCTGGGGTATCGCATCCGGGCCGTGGGCCACAACCCCCATGCCTCCCGCTACGGCGGCATCCAGGTGCCCCGGCACGTGGTGATGTCGCTGCTGTTGAGCGGCGCTTTCGCCGGGCTGGCGGGAGCCATTCAGGTCTACGGCCTCAACTACCGCATGATCACGGACGGCTCGGCCACCGGGTTCACCGGCAGCGCTGGCTTCAACGGCATCGTCGCCGCCCTCTTCGGCCAACTGCACCCCATCGGCGCCATCCCCGCCTCCTTCTTCTTTGGCGCCCTGCTGGTGGGAGCCAACAAGCTACAGCGCGTGATGCAGGTGCCTTCTGCTCTGATCACTGCGCTGAACGGGTTGGTGGTGGTCTTCGTGGTGAGCAGCGAAATCTGGCGCCGCCGCCGGCAGTGGAAACGGATGACGGCTGCCACGAGCGAAGCAGAGGCAGAAAGGGAACCATCTTCACTGCCTGATACGGAGGTCAACTCATGATCAGAGAGCTCTTTTCGGTCACCGTGCTCGTGGGCATCCTGGCTTCCGGCATCCGGCTGGCCACGCCCTATCTCTACGCCGCCATCGGCGAGACCTTTGGGCAGCGCAGCGGTGTGCTCAATCTGGGGGTGGAGGGACAGATGCTCCTGGGGGCCTTTGCCGCCTTCTACGTGACCTTCGTCACGGGAAACCTGTGGCTGGGGATGCTGGCCGCCGTCGCCGCCGGCGCTGTGATGGGGCTGGCCATGGCCTTTGTCACCATCAACTTGCAGGCAGTACAGGGGATCAGCGGCATTGGCTTCTACCTTTTCGGCCTGGGCATGAGCGAGTTGCTCTTCCACAAGCTGCTGGGCACCGTGGAGACGGTGAGCGGCTTCTCGCCGATACACATCCCGCTGCTGAGCGATATCCCCATCCTGGGCGATATCTTCTTCAGCCAGAACATCCTGGTGTACCTGGCCTTTGCCCTCGTGCCTGTCGCCTGGTTCGTCTTGAACAAGACCACCCTGGGCCTGAAGATCCGCTCCGTGGGTGAGAATCCGCAGGCCGCCGACTCGCTGGGCGTGAGCGTGAGCCGCGTGCGCTACTTCACCGTCACCTTGGGGGGCATCCTGTCCGGCGTTGCGGGCGCTTCCCTTTCCGTCGCCCTGCTGAACGTCTTCCAGCAGAACATGACCAGCGGCCTGGGCTTCATTGCCGTGGCCTTGGTCTACTTTGGCGGCTGGCGGCCCCTGGGCGTGCTCCTGGGCGCACTGCTATTCAGCATGGTCAACTCCTTGCAGTTGTGGGTACAGGTGTTGGGGATTCCTATCCCCTCCGATTTCGCGGTGATGATGCCCTACGTCCTGACCATCCTGGCCCTGGTGGTGGCTGTGCAGCGAGTACGTGGCCCGTCTGCCTTGACAAAGCCGTTCCAGAGAGAGGGATAGCGGTGGATATTGGGTATTGGATATTGGGCCGAGATCGAGGTTGAGAGTCGAACTCAGCGGTCGTGGAGGGAGGTGAGGTCTAGCGATAGTTTCCAATCTGCAACACAGCTTTGTCAGGTACTTCGGGCACGGATACGGGGATACCAGGAGAATACCCAATCTCCGATCCCCAATAACAACACTAGGGAGGAATGAAATGCGTAACAAACACGGATGGTTTATACTGCTGGTGCTGTTGGCGTTGGTGCTTGGCGCCTGCGCTGGGCAGCCCACAGCGGCACCACCGGCTGCCGAGGAACCGGTAGCCGAGGCAGGCCCGTTCCGCGTGGCGGTCATCATGCCCAGCGCTATCAACGACCTGGCCTTCAGCCAGTCCATCTACGACGCCCTGGTCGCCATCCAGCAGGAGATGGGCGGCCCGGACAAAATGGAACTGGTCTACTCCGAGAGCATGTTCGTCGTGGACGACGCGGCAGCGGCCATTCGCGACTATGCGTCCGAAGGGTACGATCTGGTCATCGCCCACGGGTCGCAGTACGGCAGCTCGCTGCAGGAGATCGCCCCGGACTTCCCCGAGACCAGCTTCGCCCATGGCACCACGGTCAACACCTTCGTGGATGAAGGCATCAACAACGTCTTCGCCTACGAGGCGGCGTCCGACCAGGGCGGCTACGTCAACGGCGTGATCGCCGGCAAGCTGACCAAGAGCAACGTCATCGGCATGGTTGGTCCCATCGAGACGGGCGATGCCAAGCTGTACATTGACGGCTTCGTGGCCGGCGTGAAGGCTTCCAATCCCGACGCCGAGGTGAACGTCAACTACATCGGCTCCTTCTCCGACGTGGCGCTGGCTGCCGAATCCGCCAACACCCACATCCAGGCCGGTGCTGACGTGCTGGCGGGCACGGCCCAGATGGTGGTGGGCGCCATCGGCGTGGCCGAGAAGAACGGTGTGCTCTGGCTGGGCACTCAGGCCAGCCAGACTTCGCTGGCCCCCGGCATCGTCGTGGCCAACCAGATCTACGACTGGACGGTGGTGCTGGATCAGATCATGGCCCTGATCGCCGAAGGCACGTATGGTGGCACCGCCTATGCCATCACGCTGAAGAATGGCGGGTTGGTCATGGAGTACAATCCCGACTTCGACTTGCCCGCCGATGTGCGAGCCGCAGCCGACGAGACCGTTCAGGGCATCGTTGATGGCTCGATCACCATTGAGCTAGAGTAACAGGGTATGACGCGGTGCGTGGTGCGTGGCCCGCTTGTGGTCACGCATCACGCACCACCTCTCACGCAACACATGGCAGGAGCGAATGATGATAGACAGCGATATCCTACCTTCGGGCCGTCCCAAGATACACCACTTGGAGATGAAGGGGATCGTCAAGCGCTTCCCCGGCGTGCTGGCCAACGATCACGTGGATTTCGATGTGCGCGCAGGTGAGGTTCACGCTCTGCTGGGCGAGAATGGGGCCGGCAAGAGCACGCTCATGAAGGTCCTTTATGGAATGTACGAGCCTGACGAGGGCGATATCTGGCTGAACGGTCAGCAGGTGCGCATCAACTCTCCCACTGATGCCATCGGGTTGGGCATTGGCATGATCCACCAGCACTTCATGCTGGTGGAATCGCTCACCGTGGTCGAGAACGTGGCTTTGGGTTTGCCCTCTTCCCGCGGGCCGTTGACGGATCTGGATCGGGTCTCCAAGCGCATCCTGGAGCTGGCAGAGATCTACGGCCTGCAGGTGGACCCGGCTGCCTACATCTGGCAGCTTGCCGTCGGCCAGAAGCAGCGTGTGGAGATCATCAAGGCGCTCTACCGCGGCGCGGCCTTGCTCATCCTCGACGAGCCTACCGCCGTGCTCACGCCGCAAGAGGTGGGCGAGTTCTTCGCCACCGTGCGCCAGATGATCCGGGATGGCCATGCTGTCATCTTCATTTCGCATAAGCTGCGCGAGGTGATTGACGTCAGCAACCGCGTGACTGTGTTGCGCGACGGCAAGCGGATTGACAGTTGCGATACGGCCGTCTGCACCAAGGCAAGCCTGGCGCGGATGATGGTGGGCCGCGAGGTCATGATGAAGCCCGATCGCTCCGATGTGCAGCGGGGCGAGGCACGGTTGGCCATGCGTAGTCTTCACGCCCAGAGTGATCGGGAGACACCCGCCCTGCGCGGCGTGGATCTGGAGGTCACCTCCGGTGAGATCCTGGGCCTGGCCGGCGTTTCCGGCAACGGCCAGCGGGAACTGGCCGAGGTCATCACTGGCCTGCGGCCGGCCACTCAGGGGCAGGTCTTCCTGGAGGGAAAGGATGTCACTGGCCAGTCGCCGGGCGCCCTCACCGACCAGATGCTGGCCTACATCCCGGAAGAGCGGATGAAGGACGGCATGATCCAGGAGTTCTCCGTGGCCGAGAACATGATCCTGCGTGATCATGACAAGGAGCCTTTTTCCCGCGCCGGTCTGCTCGTCCTACGGGCCATTGCCCAGTTTGCCGACAAGCTGATCAAGAGATTTCAGGTCAAGACGCCCTCGCGCGACACACCAGCCAAGAGCCTCTCCGGCGGCAACATCCAGAAGGTTGTCCTGGCGCGGGAGCTCTCGCGTCAGCCCCGTGTGCTGGTCGCCGCCCAACCGACACGCGGGCTGGACATCGGCGCCACCGAATACGTCCACGCCCGTCTCCTGGAGCAGCGGGGCGAGGGCACCGCCATCTTGCTCATCTCCGAAGACCTGGACGAGATCCTGGCCCTCTCGGACCGCATTGCGGTGATCTACGAAGGGCGGATCATGGGCGTGGTCGCCTCTGAAGATACCACGCCGGAGCAACTGGGGCTGATGATGGCTGGCGTGGCGGAAGGTTAGCGGAAACGCCGCGTCTTGTGAGTGGGGGGAGCAGATGGCCGGGGAACGAGAAAGGCTGCAACTGACAGTCAACGGGGTTGACCACGACCTGGAGGTCAGCCCGGATGCGAAACTGGCCGACGTGCTACGCCGGTCGCTGGGCCTGACTGGCACCAAGATCGGCTGCGGCGAAGGGCAATGCGGCGCCTGCACGGTGTTGCTGGATGGCCGGCCGGTGCGCTCCTGCACCACTCCCGCCCGCCGCGCCGCCGGCAAGCAGATTCTGACCATCGAAGGGCTGGCGGCCAGTTGGGAAGACCCGGAAGAACTGCACCCCCTGCAGCGGGCCTTCATTGACCACGGCGCGGTGCAGTGCGGCTTCTGCACGCCGGGTATGTTGCTGTCCGCCGCGGCGTTCTGGAACAAGGTGGTGGCCTCTCCTCCCTCCGAGCCGGTCACAGACGAGGAGCTCAAGCGCGCCTTGCGCGCCAACGCCTGTCGCTGCACCGGTTATGCCAGCGTGCTGCGCGCGATCAGGTCCGCCGTCCACGAGGTCCAGACCGGCGAGCCGCTGCCGCCGGGGGAGATCGAGACGGCACCCGCCCTGCGCGTGGTCGGCCGCTCCCACCCCCGGCCGGACGTGGTGGCCAAGGTCACCGGCGCGGCCAGGTTCACCGATGACATCACCTTCCCCGGCATGCTGCACGGCGCGGCGCAACGCGCCGCCCACCCGCACGCCCGCATCCTGGCCATAGACATCGACCGAGCGGCCGCTTTGCCTGGCGTGCGTGCGGTCCTGACCCACCGGGACGTGCCCGGCCGCAACCGGCATGGGCTGGTCACCCAGGATTGGCCGGTGCTCTGCGCGGACAAGGTGCGCTACCTGGGCGATGCCGTGGCGCTGGTGGCCGCCGACACGCCCGAGCTTGCCGCCGAGGCGCTGAAGCTGGTGGGCGTGCAATACGAGCCGCTGCCGGTGGTGAGCGATGCGGAACAGGCGCGTCAGCCTGACGCCCCCCTGGTGCACGAGGACCGGGAGGGCGGCAACCTGCTGGCCCACATCAAAGTGCGCCACGGCGATGTGGCGCGGGGCTTTGCCGAGGCGGACGTGATCGTCGAGCGTACGTATCACACCCCCATGTACGACCACATGTTCATGGAGCCGGAATGCTCCATTGGTGTGCCCGCCGGCTACGATCCCGATCATCCCAAGCTGACGGTTTACGTTGCCTCGCAGATCCCCTACGACGACCGGGAGCAGATTGCCGCGGCCATGAATCTGTCGCCGCAAGAGGTGCGTGTGATTGGCCCCCTCATGGGCGGCGGCTTTGGCGGCAAAGAGGACATCGCCGGACAGATCCACGCCGCGCTGCTGGCGCAGGCCACGGGCCGGCCGGTGAAAATCCTCTACAGCCGCTCCGAATCGATGTTAGCGCATCCCAAGCGACACGCCACCACCATCCGCATCAGAACCGGGGCCAGAAGGGATGGCACGCTGACGGCGGTGGAGGCCGAATTGCTGGGCGATGCCGGGGCCTACGCCAGTCTTTCCACCAAGGTGCTCACCCGCACCACCACCCACGCCACCGGCCCCTACGAGGTTCCCAACGCCAAGATTGACTGCTACGCCATGTACACCAACAATCCGCCGGCCGGCGCCTTTCGCGGCTTTGGCGTCCCTCAGTCGGCCTTCGCCGTGGAGCAGAACATGGACATCCTGGCCCACGAGCTGGGCATGGACCCCATCGAGTTGCGCCGCAAGAACGCATTCCGGGTGGGCTCCACCACGGCTACAGGGCAGGTGCTCAAGGAGAGCGTTGGCCTCCTGGAATGTCTGGACTGGGTCGCCCATCGTGTGCGTGAACTGCCTCCGGCGCCCGATATCCCCCAGGCCAAAATCGCCTGGGGACTGGCCGTGGGCTACAAGAACACCGGCCTGGGCGACGGCGCCGACGATGCCGCCGGGGCCGAGATCGAGGTCTATCCCGACGGCACGGCGGCGATGCGCAGCAGTTCGGCGGACATGGGGCAGGGACTGACGACGGTGGTGGCGCAGGTTACGGCGGAAGAGTTGGGGCTGCCCTTCGAGCGGGTGCGCGTGCTCCTCTCGGATACGGACCTTACGCCGGACGGTGGCCCCACCACGGCCAGCCGACAGACCTTCGTCACCGGCAATGCCACTCGCTTGGCCGCCCGCGCCATGCGCCAGAGGCTGGCGGCCGTGGCTGCGGAGCGCTGGGACGTCCCTCCCGATTCCATCGTCTTCGAGGAAGGCGAGCTGCAGGCCGGGGGCAAGGCTGCTGCCTTCTCGGAAGCGGTGCAATGGCTTATCGCCGAAGGGCGCGAGCCTCGCCTCACCTACCGCTACAGCGCTCCGGAAACGCGGCCGCTGGGACAGGGAGGCGACATGCACTTCGCCTTCAGCTACGGGGTGCAGGCGGCCGAGGTGGCGGTGGACGAACGCACCGGCGAGGTGCGGGTCTTGCGCATGGTCGCTGCCTGCGATGCCGGCCGGGCGATCAACCCGCAGGCGTTGTGGGGCCAGATGGAAGGGGGCATGATGATGGGCCTGGGTATCACGTTGACCGAGGAGTACATCACTGAGCAGGGCATCCCGCAGACGCTGCGCATGGCCGACTACAAGGTGCCGCTCATCCGCCACATGCCGGAGATGGATCTGCACATCGTGGAACACCCGACGGCGGCCGGTCCCTATGGGGCCAAGGGAATCGGCGAATTGCCTTCCATACCTACTGCCCCCGCCATCTGCAACGCCATCACCAACGCGGTGGGTGTGCGCGTGCAGCGCTTGCCCGTCAGGCCGGAGTGGTTGTTGCAGGCCATGAGGAACGTGGAACTTGACTCGCAGGAGGAATGACCGTGACCACGGAAACGGACCTATCTCAACTGCTCATCACCCACGGCACCCTCGCCACCTTCGGTCAGCGCAACGAGATCATCGAAGCCGGCGCGCTGCTCATCGAGGGAGACGAGATCGCCGCCATCGGCCCCAGCGCCGAGCTGGAGCGCCAGTATCCCGGCGTGAAGCGACTCAGCGCCGCCGGCCGTCTGGTCATGCCCGGCTCCATCTGCGCCCACACCCATTTCTACGGCGCCTTCGCCCGCGGCCTGGGCATCCCTGGCGCGCCGCCGGAGAACTTCCCCCAGATCCTGGAAAAGCTCTGGTGGCGGTTGGACAAGGCGCTGCTCTGGGAGGACGTGCGGCTGAGCGCTTTGGTCTGCCTCCTGGACGCCATCCGCCACGGCACGACGACGCTCATTGACCACCACGCCAGCCCCCACGCCATTGACGGCTCGCTGGACGTCATCGCCGAGGCCGTGCAGGAAGCGGGGCTGCGCGCCTGCCTCTGCTACGAGGTCACGGATCGGGATGGCCCGGAAAAGATGGCGGCGGGGATACGAGAGAATGTGCGCTTCATCAAGAAGGTGAGGGATCAGGGATCAGGGATCAGCGATCAGGATTCGACCGCCAGTTCCCTCGTTCCTGATCACTCATCCCTGATCACTGGTACCTTCGGCCTGCACGCCTCGCTGACGCTGAGCGAGGAGACGCTGGCGCGCTGCGTGGAGGCCGCTGCGCCGCTGGGCGCTGGCTTCCACATCCACGTGGCCGAGGACAAGGCCGACCAGCGGGACAGCCTGCGCCGTTCTGGCTTGCGGGTGGTGGAGCGTTTGCAGCGGGCGGGTATCCTGGGCCCGCGCAGCATCGCCGCCCACGGCGTGCACATTGACGCCTACGAGAAGGACATCCTGCGGGAAACCGGCACGCTGGTGGTGCACAACCCCCGCTCCAACATGAACAACGGTGTGGGCGTGGCCGACGTGGAGGGACTGCTGCGCCGTGGCGTCACCGTGGGCCTGGGCAACGATGGCTTCTCCAACAACATGTTCTCGGAGATGAAGGCCGCCTACCTGGTGCACAAGCTGCACCAGGGTGACCCCCGCGCCATGCCCGGGGACGTGGTGATGCAATTGGCCTACGCTAACAACGCCCACATCGCCGCCCGCTTCTTCTCCAAGCCGCTGGGCGAGCTGGCCGTAGGTGCGCACGCCGACGTGGTCATCCTCGACTACCGCCCCTTCACACCGCTGACGGCGGGCAACCTGCCCTGGCACATCCTCTTCGGCGTCGGGGGCTGCGAAGTGACCCACACCATCTGCGGCGGCAAGCTGTTGATGCAGGAGCGGGAGCTGCTCACGCTGGATGAGGAGACTATTGCCGCCCGGGCGCTGGAGCGGGCGCAGCAGGTCTGGAAGCGGTTCTGATTCGAGCGGGATTTGACAGCCCAGGTGACCGGTTGTATACTCTTGTTGTACAAGACATATGCAAAGAGAGGTGCAAAAAGATGGCCGTGAGGATCGTCCCTGTGAGCGATGTGCGACAGAACATCACCACGCTGCTGCGCGAGATGGAAACCGCTGGTGAACCCTGTTTCATCACCCTGTACAGTCGCCCCAAGGCAGTGCTGATGAGTTTTGAGGACTACAACACCTTGCTGGCCCGGCTGGAAGACCTGGAAGACATCCTGAGCATGCGGCAGGCCAGAGCCGAGCCTGCGCGTCCCTACGAGGAATTCCTGGCAGAGTACAGGGCGGAGCAAAGTGTATACGCTGAGGATTAAGCGCGGGGTGGAGAAGGAGTTACGGAGCTTTCCCCGCGAGGTCTTCGAAAGGGTGAACGCAGCCATCCTGGCCCTGCGGGAGAATCCGCGGCCGCCGGGGGCAGAGAAGCTGGCTGGCGGTGAGGGTTGGCGAATCAGAGTGGGCAGCTACAGGGTTCTGTTTGCCATAGACGATGCCGAGCGAGAGGTCACGATCTATCGGGTCCGGCATCGTCGAGATGTCTACAGGCGGTAGGAGGCGGCATCTCAAAGACCATAGC
>JACNHM010000049.1 GCA_014383605.1 Chloroflexota bacterium | reverse complement strand
AGACCGCCTGGAACGAAGAGATGGATGATTTGACGAAGGAGATGATGGATAACGAGCCGATGGCGCGGCGGGTGCTCGTCCTGGCCTGGGATGGGGCGACCCTGGATCTGGCCCGGCCCTGGATCGAGCAGGGCAAGCTGCCCAATCTCAAGCGCATGGCGGAGATGGGAACTCACGGGGAACTGGCTTCCACGGAGCCGCCCATCAGCGCGCCCGCCTGGGCCTCGTTCATGACCGGCAGCAATCCTGGGCAGCATGGCATCTATCATTTTCAGGAGCACGTGGAGGGTACTTACCGGGCGCGGCTGCTGAATGGCGGCGATATCACTGTGCCCACGCTGTGGCGTATCCTCAGCGACGCCGGACGCCGGGTGGCAGCAATCAACGTGGCCATGACCTTCCCTCCGGAAACGGTCAACGGCATCCTCATTGCTGGCGTGGACGCCCCCGGTGCTGGCAGCGTCTACACGTCGCCGCCGGGGCTGGCCCAGGAGCTGGCGCAGTCCATCGGCGAGTACATCATCGAGCCGGGTGTGATCGAACACGTGCGGCGTGACCGCCACGACCTGGCCCTGCGCAGCATCCTGCACGCCCTGGAACAGCGCATCAAGGTCGTGGACTATCTGCTGGCACGGGAGCACTGGGACCTCTTCGTGGTCAACTACCGGGCGTCCGATAACGTCCAGCATCATTTCTGGCACTTCATGGACGCCACGCACCCGCTGCACGACGCCCGCCGCGCCGCCAGTCTGGGGGATGCCATCCTGCGGGTGTATCAGCGGCTGGACGAGCACGTGGGCCAGACGCTGGATCGCATGGGGTCGGACACGACGTTGGTGGTCATGTCGGACCACGGCTTCGGCCCCGCCAGCCCCAAGGCATTGTACCTCAACCGCTGGCTGGCACGGGAAGGGTATCTGCGCTTCGCCGGCCGTGGTGAGGAGGGCACCGGCTGGCACATGCGGCTGCGGCGTGTGCTGTGGAACCTGATCTGGGGGCCGCTGCGCCGCTATACGAGCAAGCGGACCAAAGATGGTCTGCGGCGGCTTTTTCCCGCCCTCTACGATCGGGCGCGCACCCCCGCGTCCTATTTCAGCATTGACTGGGCGCATACGCGAGCCTATTCGGACGAGTACCGTCCCGTGATCTGGATCAACCTGCAGGGGCGGGAGCCACAAGGCACGATACAACCGGGCGCGGCGTACGAGGCCCTGCGCGATGAACTCATCGAGAGGCTGTTGGCGCTGCGCGATCCATCCGACGGCCAGCCGGTGGTCTGGCAAGCTCAACGGCGGGAGGAGGTGTATCACGGCGCACAACTGCACAAGGCTCCGGACATCGTGCTGGCGCTGCGACAGGCGCCTTACGTCCGCAGCCGCCTCAGTCCAACCACCCGCAGCGTTGAACCGTTGCAGGAGCTGACGCCGGAGCAATTGAAGGCCGACTACCTGCCGCAGGGGCTGCACCGTGACAACGGCATGTTGTTCATGGCCGGGGCGGGAATCCGTCCGGGGTTGACGATGGCAGGCGCCCAGATCGTTGACCTGGCGCCGACCATCCTGCATCTGCTGGGGTTGCCGGTTCCGAGCACCATGGACGGCCGCGTGTTGCAGGAAGCGCTCACCGAGGCTCGCCCTGTCACCTTCCTGGAGGCCGGCGCGCCGGCCGCCGTGCGCGCCGGCCGCGGCTACAGCGATATCGAGGAGGATCTGGTGCGAGATAAACTGGAGGGGTTGGGATACCTGGGATGACACACGTGGAGACAAGACCAACAGACGCAACACAGCGCGGCCGTGTGCTGGTCATCGGCCTGGACGCCATCACCTGGGACCTGCTGCGCCCCTGGACAGAGGCCGGGGAACTGCCGAACCTGGCTCGTCTGGGCCGGGAGGGCACCGGCGCGGTGCTCATGTCCACCATCGTGCCTGGCAGCGCGCCGGCCTGGTCATCGTTCAAGACGGGCAAGGCGATGGGCAGCCATGGCGTCTTTCAGTTCGTGCAGCCGAAGCCGGGCAGCTACGACGTGCAGTTCATCAACGGCTCGCATGTGCGCGGGAAATCGCTGTGGCGTCTGCTCAGCGAGGCCGGCAAGCGGGTGGTGGTCATCAACGTGCCCATGACCTTTCCGGCGGAAGAAGTGAACGGCTATCTCATCGCCGGTTTGGACGCGCCGGGCAGCGGCCCTGGTTTCACCTACCCGCCTGATCTGCTGCACACCGTCGAGCCGGTGGCGGGCAAGTACGTCCTGGAGCCGGGCATGTGGGGCTACATCAGCCAGGGGCGGCAGGACGAGGCGCTGGCCAAGATGCACGAGTCCATCGAGCAGCGTTTCCAGGTGGCGCAGCATCTCATGCGGACGGAGCCGTGGGATTTCTTCATGGTCGTTTTCACCGCCCCCGACCGCGTGCAGCACTTCTTCTGGAAGTACATGGACCCCACCCACCCGCAGCACGACGCCGGCGCGCCGGCGGCCTGGCGAGATGCCATCCTGGAGTGCTATCA
>JACNHM010000236.1 GCA_014383605.1 Chloroflexota bacterium | reverse complement strand
GGGGCGAGAGGCGCGGGGCGACGTTCCTGATCACCGACCACCGATCCCTGATCACTGTCTGGCGCCGGACAGCCCCACTCTGCATCCCCTCGCTGCGGCCCGAACTGCCGCAGGATGCCGCAGGCGCGGCACTGCTGACGGCAGTCCTCCGTGGCCTCGCCGCGCAGCGCTCGCTGGTACTCCTCGGACAGGAACTCCTGGCGCACGCCGGCGCTGATGTGCTCCCAGGGCAGATGCTCCTCCGGCGAACGGGTACGGCGGGCGTACCATTGCGGGTCCAGTCCCACCTCGGCGAAGGCCTGAGCCCAGGCGTCGAAGGCAAACTGATCCTGCCAGGCGTCGAACCTGGCCCCCAGCTCCCAGGCCCGCTGCACCACCTCCGCCAGACGGCGGTCGCCGCGGGAGAGGGCCGCCTCGATGAGCGTCTCCCGCGGATCGTTCCAACTGATCTCCAGCCCGCGCCCGCTCAGACCGCGCCGCAGCAGCTCGATCTGCGCCTGGAGGTCGGCTTCGTCGGCCAGCGGCTGCCACTGGAAGGGGGTGTGCGCTTTGGGCACGAAGGTGGACACGCTCACCCGCACTTTGGCCCGGCCGCCCCTGTGTCGCCGACCGATCTCGCGCACCTTCCGCGCCAGCCCGACGATGGCCGCCACGTCCTCCTCCGTCTGCGTGGGATGGCCGATCATGAAGTAGAGCTTGATGGTCGTCCAGCCGCGGGCGTAAACCTCCTCGGCCACCTGCAGCATGGCCTCGGTGGCAATGGGCTTGTTGATCACCTGGCGCAGGCGGTCGGTGGCCGCTTCGGGGGCGAAGGTGAAGCCGCCGCGCCGCCGGCCGCGGGCCAGCTTCTCCAGCAAGTCCACGGAGAAAGACTCGATGCGCAGGCTGGGCAGGCCGATGCTCAGCTCCCCGTCGCCGTGGGCAGCCATCACGCCCTCGATCAGCTCGCCGATGCGGCTGTAGTCGCTGGCGCTGAGCGAGAGGAAGGCCACCTCCTCGAAGCCGGTCTGCTCGACCAGCTCATCCACGGCCTCCAGCACCTCGGCCAGCGGTCGCTCCCGCAGCGGGCGATAGATCATGCCCGCCAGGCAGAAGCGGCAGCCCCGCGTGCAGCCGCGCTGGATCTCCACGGCGGCGCGGTTGTGCACGACGTCGAGATAGGGCACGATGGGGCGGGTGAGCGGCGGCGGCAGGCGCGGCACGATGCGCTTGACCACAGGCAGCGGCAGGTCAGGCTCAGCCGGCTGCACGGCAGCCACCGTGCCGTCATCGTTGTAACCGACCTCATAAAGCGAGGGCACGTACACACCAGTGATGCGGGCCAGTTCCCGCAGCAGCGCGCCTCGGGACCCATCTGAGGCCAGGGGATATGCCTCCTGCCCTCTGCCTCCTGCCTCTTGCCTCTTGCCTCCTGCTTCCTGCCCCTTCTGCCACTCCCGATACACCCGCACTACATCCAGGATAGCATCCTCCCCTTCACCAATGACAAAGGCGTCGAAGAAGGCGTGCACTGGCTCGGGGTTGTAGGCGGCAGTGCCGCCGGCGATGATCAGGGGATCGTGCCGGCCGCGCTCGGCACTACGCAGCGGGATGCCCGCCAGGTCGAGTATGTTCAAGGCGTTGGTATACACTTGCTCGTAGGGCAGGCTGAAGCCGATGACGTCGAACTCCCGCAGCGGGCGGCGGCTTTCCAGGCTGAAGAGGGGCAGGCCCTCCTGGCGCATGGCCGCTTCCATGTCCGTCCAGGGGGCGTAAACCCGCTCGGCCAGCACGTCGGGCTGACGGTTGAGGATGTCGTAGAGGATGGCCAGCCCCAGGTTGGACATGCCGATCTCGTAGATGTCGGGGAAGGCCAGGGCCACACGCAGGGGCGTGCGGTCCCAGTTCTTGACGATGCTGTTCCATTCGCCGCCCGTGTAGCGGGCCGGCTTCTGCACCCAGGGCAGCAAACGTTCCAGGGCCTGGGAGATCTCGCCAGGCGTGGTCAGGGACTGCCTGTTCATTTGCTCTACTCCTTCCACCCAAAAGGCTCAGGGCGGGGTTCGAACCCGCAAGGGCTATTGGTCAAGCCAAGCTGTCGTACCAGACGCTGGACATCAGCGGATGCACATCAAACCGGGCGTGGCAAACATTCTCTCGCCAAGATCATCATTCATCCTCTGCGGGAACCTCTCCAACAGGGAGTAGGCGCATTCGGATGCCCCGCTCATGGACGCTGATCAGCGCCCCAACGATTTGCTCGTCTTCCAGTCGCTGCAGCCCCTCATCGCGCAGGTGAACGGCATCGTGCCCTTGAGCGCGGAGGAAAGCCACGGTACTGCGCGCCAGACCCATGTCGGCGAGCAACTTCACGCCGGGACTCCTACGGGGATGTAGACCGCTTCTGCAGCAGTCCACGCGGCATAATGCAAAGCTTGTTGGATATCCTCCAGTTCCAGATCGGGATACTCGTCAATGATCTCCTCGCCAGCCATCCCGTTAGCCACCAGATTGACGATGAGCGAAACCGAAATGCGCATGCCGCGAATGCATGCCTTGCCGCCAAAAACATCCGGACCAAAGGTTATGCGATCAAAAAGGAACATGCTATCCCTCCCCAAAACCTCCCAGTGCCCAAGCCAGGCGAATTGGATGTCGAAGCCCAGTACTTCTCATCAAGACATGAGCCTGCCACTCAGATGATACCACATCAGCAGGGAGATGTCAACGCGTGACGAAGAGCCTTCTCTGGCACCACGATCAACGTGTCGGGGCCGGCAACCGGCTGGCGGGCAGATGGCTCTGCTGCGGTGGCGCCAGTGCCCGGAACGTACTTGCGCAGCACGATGTTGTCCACGTGGACGCCCTCGGCGAAGTGGGTGCTGGAATTGCTGGAGAAGATCAGAGCGATCCAGACTCGTGGCCGGCCCGTCAGGTCGCCGAGACCCGGGGCATCGGTCAGGTCAAGCCCTTCTTCCCGCCACCCCTGCGAGTCTCCCCAAGCCTTGGGCCCGCGGAAGCTGTTACCATCGGTTGAAGCGCCCCAGAAGAACCAGTCGTGCTCGGCCTCCGCATACACCCGAACCTTGAACGACAGATCGGCAGCCGTGGCGTCGGCCAGGCTGAACGGCCCGTAGACCATCCAGCTTTGCACGTTGTCCGGATAATCGCTGCCACAGGCCAACGACTGTCCGTCGCGCCCGCCGCCCACGGCCCAGCCGCTGTAGCTGCCGCCGTAGACCTGGCAGTTGCGCTTGCCCCAGGCGTACTCGCCGTAGCCGGACACTTCGTACTTTGCGGCCAGTCAGGCCACTGTGTCCTCACCACCAAGACACCAAGACACAAAGATTCTGGGAGGTGCACGCTCTGGACGCCGACCATTTCTCCAATTCCTTGGTGCCTTGGTGCATTTGCTCTGCTTCTCCAGCACGGCGACCAGGATGATGACCACGACGGAGAGAAGGACTGGGACCATCTCTTGCCACTTCATATTGCTCACTCCCTATGCTCACGGTCGGCCGCGGCTCAACAGGACGGCGCGCTGGGGATGCACCGACAGGTACTGCTGCAGGATGTCGCCGGCCGGCCCGCGAATGTCGTACGTTTCCCAGCCTGCCGGCCCGGCCAGGGCGTAGATGGCCGCACCTTTGACATAATCATCCTTGGCCAATTCGGCGTCGTACCAGGCCAGTTGCTCGACGTAGAAACCGGCCCCTGTGGTGCTGGCCTGGCCTTCTGCCCGCCAGAAGTCGCTGAAATCCTGCCAGCCCCGCCCTGGCGGGCCGGGGCGGTTGCTCACCTGGCCATCAAGGCCCGCCTCGGTGATCAGCAAGGGCACCTCCAGCCCGGCCGGTTGCAGGTAGTGGCGGTACACCTTGCGGTAGCGCAGGGTCAGCCAGCCCTCGTCGCCCTCGTCGCTGCCCGCCTGCAATTGGTGCGCGCCGCTGGCGAACCACATGTACGGCGCGGCGTATTCGTGCAGGCCCAGATAGCCGCCATGTTCCTGCACCGCCTGCAAGGCGGGATAGAAGGCCGGCCAAAGCTCCAGCCCTGGCTGACCGGTGCTGAAGTTGCCCACGCAGGAGCGGATGCCCGCGGCCGCCAGCAGGCGCGTGCGTTCGGCCTCGAAGGTCGCCAGGGAGGCCATCTGCTCGGCATCGTTGGGGATCGGCTCGTTGTAGGCTTCCCAGGCGTCAATGTGCGCCTGCCGCCGCGGTTCGCTGGCGATGGGCAGGAGCAGGTCCACGAACTGGCGCGCCGCTTCGCCGGGGTTCCAGTCGGCCAGGTTGGGGAGGGGCAGAGGTGTGTAACGGGCCACGACCAGGGTGCGGGGCGATATCCGCTTGATGTCGGCCACGAAGTTGGGGTCGTATTCCAGCGTTTTGACCAGGGCGACGTTGCCGGTGTGCAGCAGGTCGAAGACCTGGGGATGATTGTAGCCCACGAAAAGCCCCAGCTTGCTGGGTGGGCCGGGGGGAAAGGGCGTCGCCGTGGGCGTCGGCGTGGGTTTGGGCGTGGCCGTAGCTGTCGGCCTGGGGCCGGGAGTGTGCGTGGGCAGATGGGGAGTGGATGTGGCGGTGGGGGAAGCGGTTGGCGTCTGCGTCGGACGCGGGGAAGGGGATGGCGAGGGCGTGCGGGTCGGCGTGGGCGTCGCGGTGGGCTTGCCCCGGCCACAGGCCTGCGCCAACAGACCCGCCGCCGCGCTCAGCGCCACGGCCAGAAAGCGGCGGCGGCTCCAGGGTGCCTCGGCCATCGGCTACTCGGCGCAAACCACTTGCCCGTACAGATGTCGGGCGAAGTACTGCATGGCCTGGATGTGTTCCGCGGCCAGGACGTGAGGCGTGCCGCAGCTTCTGGCCAGGACGTAGATGTGGGCCGCTTTCTCCACCACGTGGGCCACCCGCAGGACGATCTTCAGGTCCTTGCCCACGCACAGCGTCCCGTGGTTGGGCAACAGCACGGCGTTGCGCTCTCCCAGGGCCTGGATGGCATTCTCGGCCAGTTCCGGCGTGCCCGGCAGAGCGTATTCGGCGCAGATGATCTTATCCCCCACGATCTGCGCGAAATCCTCGCTGATAGCCGGCAACTCCATTCTGTTGACGCCCAGCACACTGGAATGAAGGGGGTGATCGTGGATGACGGCGTTGACGTCGGCGCGGGCTTTGTACACGCCCACGTGCAGCCTTTTCTCGATCGAGGGCCGCAGACAGCCATCCACGATCTCCAGTTGGTCGTTGAGGACGACGATGTCCTCTTCCCGGATGTCCTCGTAGTCCAGGCCGCTGGGGCTGATGTAGATCAGACCGGTCTCGGGGTCGCGGACGCTGACGTTTCCCCAGGTGCCCACCGTCAGCCCCTGCTGTATCATCGTCACCCCGGCAGCGGCGACAGCTTTCTTCAGTTCGCTTTTGATTTTTGGCATAGTTCTCCTCTTTTCACTGGCCATAGGCCCTGAAATGCTATCAGGCCGAACGCCTGAACGTTCCTTTCAACTGCTCGTACAGCTCCAGGAAGATGGCATACTGCTTCTCATAGGTTTCGCTGTCGGCTTCGTAGAACACTCGTTTGTCCGTGGTGACCATCCTGGCTATGGCCTCCTCCAGCGAGGGGTAGAGGCCCAGCGCTTTGCCGCAGAGCAGGATGTTGCCCAGGTTGGCTGTATCCGGCACGCTCACGGTGACCACCGGCTTCCTCAGCACCTTGCCCAGGATGTCCAGCCACACGGGGCTTTTCAGCCCGCCGCCCACCGCCCTGACCTGGTTGATGCTGATGCCCAACGATTCCACCGTTTCCATGTTGTTTCGCAAGGCAAAGGACACGCCCTCCATGATGGCCTTGATGAAGTGCGCCTTCTCCGAAGAGAGGCTGACGCCGTAGAAGACGCCGCGGGCGCAGGGGTCCCAGTAGGGCGTGCGCTCGCCCATCAGGTAGGGCAGGAAGATCAGGCCGCCGCAGCCGTCGGGGACTGTCGCCGCCGTCTGGCTGTACTGCTCGAAGATGTCGCCAGAGCGGCTCTTTTCGGCCTTGTCGAAAGCGTTCTTGAACCAGTTCAGCGACTCCCCGGCCGTCTGGATGACCCCCAGGGTGACCCAGCGGTCGCGCAGGCAGTAGTGCCAGCAGAGCGTGCGGTTTTGCGGGTCAGGCAGGGGTCTGTCCGAGCAGACGGTGACCACGCCCGCCGTGCCGATGATCAGGGTGACCTGGCCAGGGCGGATCATGCCCGCGCCCAGGGCCGAGGCCGAGTTGTCCGAGCTGCCGTTGCTCACTGGTGTGCCCGCCTTGATGCCCGTGAGCGCCGCGGCCTCCGGCGTGACCCCCCCGATGATCTCGTCCGAGGGCAGCACCTGGGGAAACAGGGCGCGGGGAATGTCGAAGAAGTCGAACATCCGATCGGACCAGGCCTGCCTGGCCACGTCGAACAGCAGCGTGCCGCTGGCCTCGGCGTAGTCGGTCACCGCCTGGCCAGTGAGCCTGAATTTGATGAAATCCTTGGCCACCAGGATGCGCGCCACCCGGCTCCACACCTCCGGCTGATGATCCTTGACCCATCTGACCTGCGGCGCCGTGTAGGTGGTCGTGGCGAAGTTGCGCGTCTCCTGGAAAACCAGGGCTCTGGCATCGTCGTCCTGGTTGATGCCATCCACAATACCGCTCGACCGTTGATCCAGCCAGGTGATGGCCGGGCGCAGGATGCGCTCTTCCTTGTCCAGATAGACCTGGGTGTGCATCTGCCCGCAGATGCCGATGCCCACGGCGGCGTCGAAACCGGAAGGATGCTTGCGCTTGAGGTCTTGGCAGGCGCTGATGAAACCGGCCCACCAGGCCTCCGGGTCCTGCTCGGCGTAGCCGGGTTGGGGCGAAAGGATGGGGAACTCGCGGTATTCGGAGCCCACGAGCCGGCCCTCCTCCGTCAGCAGCGCGACCTTGAGGCCGGTGGTGCCCAGATCAATGCCCAGGAGCGTGTTCACGTCGTCTGCCTCTTCGTCTGCACCTTGGCCGTCAGGGTGTTGACCACCATGACCAGGATGAGGATCATGCCCCAGATGGCGATGGTCAGGAAGTTGCTGACCCGCATGAGGTTGAGGCCGCTGGAGACGAACTGCAGGATGATCAGGGCGATGACCAGCCCGGAGACCTTGCCGAAGCCGCCGGCGGCGCTGGTGCCGCCCAGCACCGCGGCCAGTACCGTCATCAGCAGGTAGGATTCGCCGTAGTCGGCCTTGGCCGAGTTGAAGCGGGAGATCATGATGATGGCCGCGATGCCGGAGTAGAGACCGGAGATCAGATAGGTCTTGAGCAGGACGGCCGCGTTGTTCACGCCGGCGAAGTGACAGGCCGTGGGGTTGGAGCCGATCATGTAGATGTTGACGCCCAGCGGCGTGCGGTTCAGCAGCAGCGCGGTGAAGGTCGCGCAGAGGATGAAAATGATCATGGGCATGGGGATGCCCCAAACGAGGCCGTTGCCGATGAAGCGCACCGGTTGGGGCAGGCCGGAGATCACGTAGCCCTTGGTCAGGACGATGGCCAGGCCGTTCAGGAGGATCATCGTGCCCAGGGTGGCCAGGATGGGCGAGACGTTCACCCTGGCGATGAGGAAGCCGTTCAGCAGGCCGATGACGGCGGAGACGAGCAGCGCTGCGCTGATGGCCAGGACGACGATGAGGCCGGAAACAAAGCCCGGCGTCCCCGGCTGGATGAGCCTGGTGAGAATCAGGGCGGCGGCGATGCCGGACAGGTTGGCCGTGGCGATGATGGAGAGATTGATCCCCGCCGTCAGCATGGTCACCATCATGGCCAGGGAGAGGACGCCCAGTTCGGGCAATTGAAAGGCCATGGACTGGAAGTTGCCCAGGTGAAAGAACCCTCTCCCATTCAGCCCCCACATCAGCAGCAAAACAGCCACCATGACCAGGCTCAGGATGATCGTATCGGAGTATTTGCGGGTAAACATTGGTCCTCCCCTGCCATTTGAACCACAGATTGCACAGATTACACAGACGGACAAGGGTGAGACAGGCGGAATCAGCGATCTGTGGTTCCCAGTGTGATCGGCGCTCGCAACTCGAGCTACGCTCTCATTCCACTTCGACAGCGATGGCCCGGCGCGCCTTCCTGCGGCGCCGGGTGGCGCTGAGCCCCACGCTGACCAGGATGGTCAGGCCGATGACGACGTTGTACCAAAACGACGGCACCCGCATCAGCGTCATGCCGTTGCTCATGATGGCGATCAGGGCCACGCCCAGCAGCGTGCCCAGCAGAGTCCCGGCGCCGCCGGCCAGGCTGGCGCCGCCCAGCACGACGGCGGCGATGACGTCCAGCTCTTTTCCCACCATCGAATTCGGGGCCATGGTCTGCACGAGCAGCACCTGCACCACGCCGGCGATGCCCGCCAGCAGGCCCATGAAAGAATAGACAAACATCTGCAGGAAGAGGATGTTGAAGCCCGCCCGTCTGGCCGAGGTCGGGCTGCCTCCCATGGCGTAGATGCCCCGCCCCAGGATCGTATAGCGCAGAATCACCCCCGCCACGATCACGATCACCAACCAGATGGCGGTGACGATGGATAGCCCATACCTGATGCCCGCGGCGTTGGTCAGCGTGAGCACCCGGATGCTGGCAAACTGCCGGAACCAGGTGGGGAGCGAGTAGATCCATTTGCCACCGGAAAGGACCGTCAGAATGCCGTAGTAGATGTTCAGCGTGGCGATGGTGGTGATGATGCTGGGGATGTCGAAAAAGTAGATGATGGCGGCATTGGTCATCCCCAGCGTAATGCCGACCACGCTGGCGAGCAAAAAAACCGTGAGCATGTTGCCACCATACTTGATGCTCACCACGGTCATGACGTAGGCCGCGACCGTCGCCACCGCCGTAAACGAGATGTCGATGCCGCCGGAGATGAGCACGAAGAGCACGCCGACGGCCAGAATGCCCGGGAAGGAGTAACTCTTGAGCAGGTCGAACAGATTCTCCAGGGTGCAGAAATTGGGGTTGATGATCGTGATGGTGATGGACAAAGCCATAATCACCAGGAAGACGTACGTCTCGTGGCGTGTCAGCAGCTTTTTCATACTAACCGGCCCTGTTGATGCAATCTTGAATCTCATCTTCCCTGCTCTGCGCGGCGTCGAATTCGGCAATGAACCGTCCCTTGTGCATCACGATGATGCGGTTGCAGTTGTGGTACACCTCGGACACCTCGTCCGAGATGACGATGATGCCGATGCCCTGTTTGGCCAGGCCCCTGATGATCTCGTGGATGGCGCGTTTGGCGGCCACGTCAATGCCGATCGTCGGGCCGTCCAGGATCAGGATCCGCGGCCGGGTAGCCATCCATTTGGCCAGCACGACCCGTTGCTGGTTGCCGCCCGAAAGGGTCTGCACGGGTGAGTCGACCGTCGGAATCCGGACGTCGAGTTCTTTCACCCATCTGTCAATGGTGCTCTTCGTCTGGCGGGGATCAATCAGCCCCAGCCTGTTCAGCAGCTTGCGCAGCACGGTGAGGACGATGTTCTTGCCCACCGGTTGCTGCATGATCAATCCCTCTACCAACCGGTTTTCGGGCACGTAGCCGATGCCCAGGCGGATGGCGTCCTGCACGGAGCCTATCCTCGCCGGCTGGCCGCCCACGAGGATCTCTCCAGAATCCGCCGGGTTCACGCCGAAGAGCGCCAGCGCCAGCTCGGTGCGTCCCGAGCCCAGGAGGCCGGTGATGCCCAGGATTTCGCCGCCGCGGAGTTGGAAGCTGATGTCCTTGAAGTTCCCCCGCCGGGAGAGACCTCTCGCCTCCAGCAGTACCTCTTCCTGCTGCACCTCTTGCACATACCGGCTGTGCTCGACCTTTTTGCCGGTCATGAGCATGGTGAGCTTCTCGTCGTCCAACTCCTGGCTGGGAAAGGTGCCCACCAGCCGGCCATCGCGCAGGACGGTGACCCTCTCGGCGATATGCAGCACCTCATCCAGCTTGTGGCTGACGAACAGGGTGGCGATGCCTTTGGCTTGCAGGTCCTTGACCACACCGAACAGCGCCTCTACTTCTTTTTTGGTTAGCGCCGCGGTGGGTTCGTCCATGATCACCAGCCGGACGTCATGGGTTAAAGCCCGGCAGATGGCCACCAACTGCTGGTCGCCCACCGAAAGATCGCCCACCTGCTCCGCCCGGGGAATGTGCACGCCGATGCGCTCCATGGCGCTCCGGGCAATGCTTTGCACCTCCCCCCAGCGGATGAACCTGTTTCCCTCGGCAATGATGCGGCTGAGGGCGATGTTCTCGGCCACGGTCAGATTGGGGAAAAGGGACAGGTCCTGGTAGATGACCTCGATCCCCTTGCGGATGGAGTCGATGGCCTGGTAGTCGTGAAAGTACTCGCCATCAATCTCGATGTGGGCGCCGTCATCGGGACTCACCGCGCCGGAGATGATCTTGATCAGCGTGGATTTCCCCGATCCGTTCTCGCCGACCAGGCAGTGGATCTCTCCTTTGTTGACCTCGAAATCCACGGAATCCAGGGCCTGTACGCCGACGTACCGCTTGCTGATGCTTCTCATGGAGAGGAAAACGTCTTCGGCCATGCTCATCCCGTCGTTTGTGGTTGCTACTGTTTGCAGTGATAGGTTCGTAGTGGCGACTTCAGTCGCATTTTCCGCTTGTATGGCGACCGAAGTCGCCACTACAAGCCCGCAATTCGCGTCTGACCGAGCACTGGATTTGTGCTCTCCTTGGATCAGGCCCTCGTCCCTGCGACGCGACGCGGCCCTTGCCCCCGCGACCGGTTCGGCAAGGGCCAGCAGAGATTCTCGCCGCGGTGGGGCCGCTGGCAACGACAGACAGACAAAAGGGGCCTCTTTGTGGAGGCAAAGAGGCCCCCCATGCTCCCTGAAGCGCTAGAAGCCAAAACTGTCGACAGTCTCTGCGGTGATGTCGATCATGGCGTCAAACTTGAGGATGGTGCCGTCGAGTTCGGCGGCACCAAGGCCAGGAATCTCTATGCCCGCACTGACCTGGCCGCCATCCAACATGTGTTTAGCCAGCCAGACCATGCCATAGCCGGCATCCTTGGGGTCCCAGAGGATGCCCCAGTCCATGCAGCCGTTCTTGAGATAGGGGGCCGCATGGTCGGGAAGCACCGTGCCGACGATGGCGACCTGCTCGCACAGCTCCTTCTCCTCCAGCGCCTGAGCCGCGCCCGGAGGCCCCAGGCTGCCAAAGCCGACCATGCCCTTCAGGTCGGGGTAGGCCTTGAGCAGCTCGACCATCTTCTGCCGCGACAGCTCCTGATCCTCGCCGCAGGGGATTCTCTCGGTGACCAGCTTGAGGTTGGGGTATTTCTCGGCGGCGTACTTCAACCCCTCGTCAGCCCAGAGATTGTGCAGGGGCACGGTCAGCGAGCCGACGTAGACAGCGAATTCGCCAGAATCGCCCATGAACTCGACCAGCTTGTCCCAGTGGTGCTGGCCGAACTTCACGTTGTCAATCAGCTCCAGGTCGTAGTCGTTGCCCACCTGATCGGGGGATTCGTGGGTCAGGACGATGATGCCCTTGTCCTTGGCCTTGTCGAAGACCGGCTCCATGGATTGGGCGTCATTGGGGACCACGCCGATGGCATCCACGCCCTTGGCCACCAGGTCCTCCACCATCTTGACTGGTGTGTCGGGGTGTGTGTGGGTGGGGCGACCGTGGTAGGTGTTTGGCCGGGTTGTGGGGCCGGCTGGCCTCCCGCCCTCGTCCGGGCGTTTGACCGGGGGGACGCCGCTGTTCTTGAGGGGGCGGGGGATCGGGTGTGCCTGGGCCTCTTCGGCTGGCGCCGGTGCCCCCGCCGGTGGCGCACAACTGGCGACCAGGAGTGTGGCCAGGGTCACGGCCAACAGAACAAAGAATAGGGACTTTTTGCTGTTCATGTGTGTAGCCTCCTCAGCTATCAAAGTTTTGGCGCAAGTCCGTGCGACTCACGCCCTACGGCACTGCCAATTCGAGTTGGGGAAAAGACACGTGCAATCTTTTGGCGCGGCATCCCTCCTTTCTTCAGGCTTGCAGAGTTCTGACCATCCTTCCTCGGCGGCGATGAGTGAGAACATCGACAAATACCCCAGCCGCTTGCGCCGGGCCGTTGTCTGCCCGGCACCCTGCCG
>JACNHM010000001.1 GCA_014383605.1 Chloroflexota bacterium | reverse complement strand
CTTTTCAAGAATGACGATGCAAAACATAGCCTGGATTGACCTCTCCAGCGGCGCCATTCGCCTTCAGCCTGCCGATGCCGATCTGAATACTCGCTTCCTGGGCGGGCGAGGGGTGGGCGCAGCCTTGTTGTCCCACCACCTGGCCGATCCATCCAATCCCCTGTCGCCCGAAAACCCGCTCATCTTCGCCACCGGCCCGCTGACCGGCACACCCTGGCCGACCGGGGCCCGCTATCACGTCACCTTCCACTCCCCACTCACGGGCATCTACGGCTACGCCAACGCTGGCGGCTTCTTCGGTCCGGCCTTGCGCCGCGCCGGGTACGACGCGCTGGTCATCACCGGCCGCGCCGATCACCCCGTCTACTTGGAAGTGACACCGGAGGGCGTCGCCATCCGGCCCGCCGACCACCTGTGGGGACTGGGCACCGAGGCCACTCACGATGCCCTGGCGACCGGCAAGGCCCGCGTGGCCTGCATCGGCCCAGCCGGCGAGAACGGCGTCCGCTTCGCTGCCATCATCAACGACGGGGGTCGGGCGGCAGCCCGCTGTGGCGGCGGCGCGGTGATGGGCAGCAAGAACCTCAAGGCCATCGTCGTGCGCGGCCATCGTCCCTTGAACTTGCCGCCCGCTTTTCGCGACCAGGCCCGTCGCGCCTTCGCCCAGGTGCGCGATCACCCGTCCGTCGTCGGCCTGCGCGATTGGGGCACCGTTCACCTGGTGGCCATCAAGAACCGCGTCGGCGACCTGCCGGCTCGCAACCATCAGTTGGGCCAGGTACCTTGGGTGGACCGGGTGGACGCCCGCGCCATAGCCCGCTACACGCGCAAGAACAAGGGCTGTTTCGCCTGCCCCATCCGCTGCAGCCGCGTCACCCGCATAGAAAACGGCCCCTACGCTGGTGACCTTGAAGGCCCTGAGTACGAGACTCTCGACGCCCTGGGGCCGATGTGTGGGATTGACGACCCTGAGGTCATCATGCACGCCAACCGGCTGTGCAACGACCTGGGGCTGGATACCATCTCCACCGGCACGACTATCGCCTTTGCCCTGGAGTGCCACCAGCGCGGCCTGCTAGACGATCCCGACCTCTCGCTGGCGTGGGGCAACGCCGAGGCCGTACTGGGCCTCATTGAGCGCATAGCCTGCCGGCGTGGGTTGGGCGACCTGCTGGCCGATGGCACTCGTCGCGCGGCGCAGACCATCGGCGGGGACGCGCCGCGCTACGCCATGCACGTCAAGGGCATGGAACTGCCCCGCCAGGAACCGCGCATCGCCAAGGGGTTCGGCCTGGGACACGCCACCTCTAACCGTGGAGCTGACCACCTCTACGCCCTGCCGACGATAGACCTGGCCGGGGCCTGGGATGCCGCCAAGCGTCTCTTCCCGCCGGATATCGTCCCTGCCCTGATGGACACGGACGACGAGACCTACAAGCCCGACCTGGTAGTCTTTAGCGAGCACTACTGCGCCCTCTCCGATGCCTTGGGGGTCTGCAAGTTCACCACCGCCGAGACCTACACCCTCTTCCCGGAGGACCTGGCCGGGGGCTTGAGCGCGCTGTGGGGACAGGAGGTCAGCGGCGAGGAACTGCTGACGGCGGGTGAGCGCATCGTCAACCTGGAGCGGCTGTACAACGTACGCCTGGGGCTCTCGCGAGCCGACGACCGGTTGCCACCCCGCTTCACCGCCGAGCCGCTGGAGGTCTACGCCTTCACCCGTGATGGGACGGCGGCGGAGCCGGTGCACGTCGGCCTGCTGCGCGATTTCGAGGCCATGCTGAGCCGCTACTACCGTCTGCGGGGCTGGGACGCAAACGGCGTCCCCGCACCGGAGACACTGAAGCGATTGGAGTTGGACGAATGGATGTAGTGATCTGTAATGGCACGCTCATCACTCCCGGCGGCATCTTCCCTGCTGACGTAGGCATCGTCGGAGAGCGCATCGTAGCCCTGGGCGAGAAACTACATGGCGCCATCGAACTCGACGCCACGGGCTGCTATGTGCTGCCGGGCGGAATAGACCCCCACGTCCACCTGCAGATGCCAGTGGGGAACTACGTCAGCAGCGACGATTTCACCAGCGGCACCGTTGCGGCGGCGCTGGGCGGCACGACGACGGTGATTGACTTCGTCGAGCCGGAGCCAGGAGAGCCACTGCTGGAGGCGCTGGAGAAGCGCCGCGCCCAGGCCGACAGCCGCGTGGCGGTAGACTATAGCCTGCACATGACCATCCCCACCTGGCATGCCTCCCACCCGTTGGGCGAAGGTCTCCTGACCGAGCCCATGGACACACTGTCAGAAGTCGTGGCAGCCGGCGTCCCCAGTTTCAAACTCTACCTGGCCTACGAGGGCCTTCGCCTGGACGACGTGCAGCTCTACCGCGTGATGAAGGCCATCGCGAGCGTCGGCGGCCTACCCATCGTCCACTGCGAAAACGGCCCCATCTGCGAAGCGCTGCGTGCCCAGGCGGTGGCCCAGGGCAACACCACTCCCATTCACCACGCGCT
>JACNHM010000002.1 GCA_014383605.1 Chloroflexota bacterium | reverse complement strand
CCGCAATTGCCCACCCCGAGCCGGTTCAAGCGCTGCACCTTTTTCATAAAGCGTTTCTCGATCCGCGTCAACTGGCGGGCCTCGGAGCGGGTCAGGCTGCGCGAGAATGCGGTCGAGAAATGAGAACCGACGACGAGTTCGCCGGGCAGAATCTGTACCGGCAGGTACGCTTCCAGTACCCGCTTGAAAAAGATGGCTCGCCGCACGACCAGAGGCTCGTCCCAGTAATCAGGTGGCAGTTCGACCCTGGCCGCATCAGCGAGCAAGTAGGCTTTTGCGCCGGGGAAGAACATCATCATCTCCGGAGCGGTGGTCCAGTTCCAGGGAGCGTAAACCTGGTCCCAGGGAGTGCCGGTGGTGAAAGCAAGCACCTCATTCGTATAGTCACGGTTGTAGAAATCCCAATATTGATCGCGCAATTGCCGGACACGAGGGCCAAGAGTCTCGGCAGGAGACCAGAGGGTAGGGGGCGTGGCGGCTTGACTGGGAACAGTGGACATCTTGATGCCTCCTGGTGCTGGTGGCAGCTAGCCATCTTTTACGCTGCGTCGGCCAGGCTCGCAAAGGTTGGCCTGAGGGCCGGGTAAAGCCGACGGTAGTGATTATATAGGGCGTGATAGCACTCCGCCAACCCGGCCTGCGGCGATACTTGGGTGGTAGATTGCACCACGGCCGTACAAGCGGCGTCCGCGTTGGGCCAGAAGCCGGCTCCTATCCCGGCCAGCAGCGCCGCGCCGTAGGCCGCGCCTTCGATTGTACTCACCGTGACCAGTTCGGTCTGCAACACATCGGCGATGATCTGCTGCCACTGCGGGCTGCGGGCACCACCCCCTGAGATGCGCACCTGCATCTGTGCGTCAGACCCGGCGGTGCGCAGTAGTTCCACGCAGTCACGCAGGCCAAATGCAACCCCCTCCAACACCGCCCGGGTCAGGTGGGCCTGGGTGTGGCGCATGGTCAATCCGACAAAAGCGCCACGGGCCAGCGGGTCGGGATGGGGGGTGCGTTCACCGGTCAGGTAGGGCAGGAAGAGGAGGTTCTCGCTACCGGCCGGCACGTCAGCGACCGGGGCCAACAGGTCGTCAAAGGCGACGCCGGGGGCGAGCGTGTCGCGGCACCAGCGCAGGCTGCCGCCAGCCGACAGCATCACTCCCATCAGGTGCCAGCGCCCCGGGACGGCGTGGCAAAAGGCGTGCAGCCGGCCCTGGGACTCGATAACCGGCTCGTCGGTAGGAGCAAAGATGACCCCCGACGTGCCCAGCGTCAAGGCAACGACGCCCGGCCGTACGGCCCCCACGCCAATGGCCTGGGCGGCCTGATCTCCGGCGCCAGCGACCACCGGTGTGCCAGGGGACAATCCAATTTCATCCGCTGCCCCCGGGCTGACGGCGCCGGTGACCTGCGGCCCTTCGTGTACCGGCGGCAGCCAGTCGGCGGGCACCTCCAGGGCAGACAGGACCTCGGATGACCAGCGGCGGCCCGGCACATCGAGCCAGAGTGTCCCTGAAGCGCCGGCCAGGTCGGTGGCCATGCCGCCGGTCAACCGGTACCGTATGTAATCTTTGGGCAGCAGCACGTGGGCTATGCGGGCATAGATCGCCGGTTCGTGCCGGCGCACCCATAGCAGTTTGGGCGCGGTAAAGCCGGGCAGCGCCGGGTTGCCGGTGAGTGCCAATAGCCGCTGGCGGCCAACCTTCTCTGTGATCCAGGCGCATTCGGCTGCTGTGCGCTGGTCGTTCCACAGGATGGCCGGGCGTAACACGTCTCCGGCCGCATCAAGCAGCACCAAGCCGTGCATTTGCCCGGTCAGTCCCACGGCCGCCACGGCCGCTGGGTCCACGTTCCCTTGAGTCAGCGCCTGCCGCACGCAGGTCACCACCCCGTTCCACCAATCGGCCGGTGACTGTTCCGACCAGAGCGGCTGCGGCATGGAGAGGAGATAGTCTGCCTGGGCGCTGGCGACGACCGTTCCCGTTTCGTCAATCAGCAGCGCCTTGGCGCCGGTCGTGGCCACGTCAATGCCCAGGAGTACCTCCATGTTCAGCGCACCCCCAGCAGCAGATCGATCACCAGTTGATCAAGCCGTTCGTACTTGAGCCCCCGCTGGCCCAGGGTGAACCGGTCGAAAGGCCGGGCCTTGAGTGCGGCGGCCTTGCCCGGCGAGTACGAACCGCCAAGATCGGCCACGCTGCCATCGTCAGCGTTGATCTGCGCCAGCAGAGCCTGGATTTCCAGATCCTCCTCGAAACGGCGGGCCCTTTCCTTGAGGATGAGGTAAGTTCTCATACAGCCGGCGGCAAAGTCGCGTACCCCTGCCAGGTCTTCCGTGCGATAGGCGTGGGCGTCAAAGTGGCGCGGGCCATCGTACCCCACTTTTCCCAGAAACTTGACCAGAAAAAACGCCGCCTTGGGGTTCTGCGAGCCAAAGCGCAGGTCCTGGCCGTAGCGGGCATAGTTCTGCTCGTTGAGGTCAATGTGAAACAGCTTGCACGCCTCCCACGCCTGGGCCACGGCG
>JACNHM010000504.1 GCA_014383605.1 Chloroflexota bacterium | reverse complement strand
CCCATGCGCCGTTCCCTCGTTGCTGTCTGCGTCGTGAGAAGGATCAGTCATACTCCAAACTCCGGTGAACCCCATTCATCAGTGCAGTGACTTCGGTGACCAATGTCTGCATTTTGTGCAGCCGCCGCAGAGCCACTTGCGCCAGCCCCAACCAGTGCCCGCATGTCCGGCTCCGGATTGGCCGCTTCCACCGTGCGCCGCCACCCGGCGGGAATGGCGCCCGTGCCCTGCAGCGCGCCGGCGATGGCGCCGGCCACGCTGGCGTAACTGTCGTTGTCGCGCCCGTAGTTGACGCAGCCTGCCTGTGCGTCGCACGCAGACAGGCCTGCCTGTGCGTCGCACGCAGACAGGCCGATGAGAGTCTGCCGCAGGTCGCCACCGGCGGCGACGAGCATGCCCAGGGCCACGGCCAGCGTCTGCCCGGCCTCCGAACCCAGGGGGCTGACCTGCAGATGCTCATAGAACTCCGCCCGCAGGCTGAAGACATCGGCGTGATGAGCAGCGATCTCCACAGCCCTCTTGACCAGACTTTCGTTTATCTGGAAGACATGCTCGTACCAATGCCACTGGCGCGCAAGTTCCCCTTCCGCGCGGTGCGCTTGGCTGGCCGCCAAGACCTCCTCGACGACCGAAGCTACCGTTGCCTGGGGGCGCATGGCCGCGGCAACAGCCGCTGCCGCCATCGCCGCCGAGTATTTAGCGTAGCCATCGCTGATGAAGTCCACGTCGTAGGACAAGGCGAAGGCCCGCTCGGGATCGGCCGGGCAGATGAGACCCAGCGGCGAGTTGGCCATGATGAGGCCGTTGGTCGGCTGCCCGCCCCAGATCAGTTTCGCCTCGCCGTGCATGCCGCCCAGGACATATTCCTCCAAGAATCCCCGCTCCAGGTCGGTCTGAGCAGCGTAGTAGGCATCGGCAAGCGTTTTGACCACATCGCCGCGCCGGGGCAGGTCGCCGCGGGCCATGATGGCCTGACAGAGCAGATGCTTGAGGCGGGTATCATCGGTGACGGTGCCAGGCGCAATGGCGAAATGGGAATGATAATCGGGCGATTGGTCGTACGGCAGCAGGGTATTCACGACGCCATACGCTTCGACGATGCGCTCGTAGTGCCAACCTTCCACGGGACCGCCCATGGCATCGCCAATAGCACCCGCCAGCATGGAAGCGTAGGTCTTGTCGAACAGGATTGTATCTTCGAGAGATTGAGAAACGCTCATTCTACGTGATGGGATGATTGCGGTCGTGCCACCGCGCCACCGAAGACCATGCAACAGGCCGCCCTTGGGGCTGCCGAGGCCCGAAACCACTAGCGACGTATCAAGCCAAACCTCAGCCACGCAGGTATAAGTGCACACCAACGTGGCGGAAAGCCTCTGGCACAACCAAGATCCGAGGATTCTTGCCGACGTAGCGTTCGGCACGTACTAGGGCATCCTCGAAGGTCTTGGTCGGAATACATCCCATGCTACGGGCATAGCGTGCCCTGCGCGCACCGGGGATGAGCACCGCATTTGCCCGCTGGTGCGCGATCGCCCCCATGGAAATCATCGAAAGAGGGTGAGCAGGGTGGAAAGTGTAGTTGTGCCGATACTTATGAATGGCGTCAGGATCCCTCGCCAGTTCGTCTTCAAACTGAAAGATGTCTGCGAAGTCGGTAGTCTCTTGGAGTTTCTCGTAGGCGCGCTCATAAGAAGGGAACCAAGACTCATTGAACCAACCATCACACGCCGAAGGTGCAATGATTACACCACCTTCGCGGAACACACCGTAGCATCTCACGAGTTGTGCGCCGATAGCCTGCAACATGAAAATGGGATTGGTACCCATACCCGGCCCATAGTGGAAGGTTCGAGGTAGCCCATACACCATTACGTCAAATGGCTGAGTCACGTCGAGTTCCACGTTGGTGCGTTGGTCTGCTAGCGGCCAGCTTGCTTTCTGCACCTCGTCCACGGCACCAGCGTATACCCCCAGCACCTGGGCATGAGTCCCCAGCACTGCGTCCACAGCGAAGAAACGCTTTCCTATCCCTCGCTCCATGGCCTTGCCAATGGAGTCAAATTGTCGGCACATGCGGCTGTGAGTGGATGCCGGGAGGAAGTCGTCACGGTGCATAGTCTCTGGGCAGTGGTGACAGCGAATAGAACTCCAAGTTGTGAGTCCGGTAGTGGCCATCTTATAGCCACCGCTGTAACCACCATAGGGATTCCCCTGCACATGGCCAATAATGATAGTTAGATCGGCCTCAGCGGCCAGCCGGTTGCAGGTGACGACATTGCCCATCTCATCGGTGCCCAGGTCTAGGATGCCATTCGGGTCTTCCGCATCGTGCATCACCAGGCGGTCGGGCCAGAAAGCATCTACGATGTTCTTTCCCAAGTACCAATAGAGTTCCTCTAAGGTGTTCTTCCGATGTAGTCCCATAGCGCAAAGCAGGGTGATATTATCCAATTCCACCCCAGCATCCTGAAGGGCTTCTAGTATCAACGGGATAGACACCCGGCGGTGAGCCCGCGGGTGTGCACCGCCCTTCACCCGGTCGGGAAAAGCGATGACCACCTTATCGCCGGGCTTGGCCAGTTCTCGCAATGGTGGCATGCCCAGGGGGTTCTCCAGTGCCTGGCGTGTTGCCTCCCAGGGATCCACTTCCGGTGGGTCTACGTATGTCTCACCGTAGCGCACAACCGTGGCGCCGTCCGGCACTCGAACAGGCATTAATCCATCACCGTAGTCGAGCAAGATTTCGGGCATGATGGTTACCTCTCTCCGTAGATGTCATGCATACGTGGGCTGATCTCACTCTTGAGAATCGTCCCACTCTACGTCCAACAGGGCCTCGTAAACCTTTACCAGGGCGCTGGTATCCTCGGCGCCCAACCCCCTGGCACTAGCTAGTTCGTTCAGCACCTGCACCGTGTTAGCGAGAACGGGCGGCGCATCACAGGCCCTGGCCATGGCGATAGCCAGCCGGTTGTCCTTGCACAGCAGATCAATAGGGAAAATGGGCGTGAAGTCACGGGCAATGATCTTCGAACCGACTTCTTTGAAGAGGCCGCTGACAGTGGCTGCCTGACTCGCGGCTATAGTCTCGAAGAGTACTTTAGGGGACAATCCTGCCTTCATGGAGATGGCCATCATCTCGGCGGTCATGGCGTTGATGGCCGAGAACATCAGGGCATTCAGCAGTTTGAGCGTATTGCCAGCGCCCAAGGGGCCGACATGGATGACCTTGCGGGCCAGCACCTCTAGGAGGGGACGACAGCGAGCGACTATTGCCGAATCGCCCCCTACTGGCAGCACCCAACGGCCAAGAGCACTGGGGCGTCCCAGGATGGGAGCGTCGAGATAGGGCACACCGACCTCCTCCGCGCGGGCGCCCATCCGGCGCGTCGTTGCTGGGTCCACCGTGCTCATATCAACGATGACCTGCCCTGATTGCGCTCTAGCCAGCAGGCCATGATCACCCGTGACTACAGCCTCAACCTGCGGTGGCCCAGGCAGGACGAGAAGGATTGTCTCTGTCTGCTCGGCCACGTTCTGAGGGTGACCCACCGGGACGGCTCCGAGATCCTGCGCTCGCTGCAAGGCGTGTGGATTGACGTCATACGCCACCACACGGTAACCGGCTTTCACCAGTGTCGAGGCGACCAAGATGCCCATCGTCCCAACCCCAACCAACCCAATCTCCATATCGGCTCCCTTACTTGCCTCCGATCTGGCAGACTAATCTTCCGGCGGCACCAGCCAGATCTTCTGGCGAGGGAACTTCAAGGGCAGCACCTCTCCGTCTCGGAACCGCTCCACGCTGGCTGCCTCTGCCACCACCTCGAACTGCCACTTGTCTGCCTCTATCTTGAAACGAGCATGCGTGCCCACGTACACGTGGCTACGGATACGGGCCTGGATAGCGTTCTCCCCGCTTTCTCCCAGACGCAGATTCTCTGGGCGGACGGTGAGAATCACGGGGCCGTCGGCGATGTGCTGGCGACTGATGTGCAGCACGCCCAGCGGCGTCTCCACCTGCTCCCCGCGCTTGACGCCCTCCAGGAAGTTGACGCCGCCGAAGAAGCGAGCGATCCTGGCGCTGGCCGGGCATTCGTAGAAAGCGTTGGGCACGTCGAACTGATGCAGTCGTCCATCGAACATCAGGGCGATGGTATCGGCAAGCACTACCGCCTCCTCCTGATCGTGGGTGACGAAGATGGTGGTGATGCCCAGTTGGCGTTGGATGCTGAGGATGAGTTCCCGCATCTCGTCCCGCAGGTGGGCGTCCAGGTTACTCAGTGGCTCGTCCAGGAGCAGCACCTTGGGTTCGATGATCAGGGCACGGGCCAGGGCCACGCGCTGCTGCTGCCCGCCGGAGAGTTGCTTGGGCCGTCGCTCTTCGTAGCCGGGCAGCCGCACCAGTTCAAGCATCTCACTCACTTTCTCCCTGATGATGCCCTTGTCCATGCGCTGCATGCGCAGCCCAAAGCCCACGTTCTCTCCCACCGACATGTAGGGGAACAGCAGGTAATTCTGAAAGACCATCGCCGCGCCCCGCTTCTCGGCGGGGACGCTGAGGACCGATTGGCCATTAAAAGTTACATCACCCGCGGTGGGCCGCAACAATCCAGCGATCATCTTCAAAGTGGTCGTCTTACCGCACCCGGAAGGCCCCAACAGGGCGGTGATCTTGCCAGAGGCGATTTCCAGATCGAGGTTCTTCACGGCATGCACTTCCTCCTTGCCGTGAAAGACCTTGCTGAGCTTATGCAGATGCACTTGTGTCATGCCCCGAACCCCCCTAATGCAGCACTCTCTCCTGTCAGGTACTTGGAGGTGAATATCAGTATTATGATAGCTGGCGCTACGAACAGAACGCACAGTGCGGCCGTCACAGCATTATCACCGCTAGCAGCGAAGGAGAATAAAAGCACGGGCAATGTGATCACGCGCCCGCCACCGATGAGTAGGGTAAGAATATATTGACCCCAGGAAATGATGAAAGCGAACATCCCCCCGACCATAATGCCGGGGAAAATCGCCGGAAGGGTAATATGGATAAATGTCCGCAGCAGTCCAGCCCCCAGCGTTTGGGCCTGCTCCTCGTACTCAGGGTCGTAGTTGGCGAAGACACTGGCCATGACCATCACCACGTAAGGTGTGGTGGGGATAAGATGCACCAGCATAACGCCCAACGTCTTAGCCGCCAACCCATAGCGGATGAAAGCCACGTGGATGCCCATCGCTACCGACAATGGTGGAATGATGGTAGGGGCCAGGATGAGGAACTGGACCAGCCGCTTGCCCCGGAACTTGTGCAATCCCAACGCTCGCCCGGCGGGAATACCAATGACAAGGGAGAACAACGTAGCTACCAGAGAGATTTGTCCCCCCTGAATTACTGCCTGGGGAGCTTTTGAAGCCTCCGAAAAGACGTACTTCCAGGCCCGCATGCTCAACGAGGCCGGAATCACATCGGGAAAGTACCACCTGAAGCTGAGAGACCAGGTAGCGAGCGGCAGCATCGGGACGATGATGGCGACAGCGATGGCGACCATCACCGCCATACCGAGGATCCGACTCCAATTGATCCGCCATTCACGCCGCTCACCTGGGACTCCCTGAGCAGTTAATGATCGTTGTTTCATTGGAATATCCACCTCAGTCTGTGCGCACATAGGTCTCGGTCAGCTTCATGTAGATGAGGATTAATACGGTAATGAGGCCTGCGATGATCATGCTCATAGCCATCGCTTCGGGACGAGCATTGAGGTCAACGTCGTGATAGAGGAGATAGGACAGAACCGGCAGCGCCGTGGGGAAGGTCTGTCCCAGCAGGTAGGGGACTTCAAACGCCCCGAAGGTAAAAGCGAAGACCAGGACTGAGGAACGCAGCACGCCTGGCATGATAAGCGGAAGCACCACGTAGCGGAACCGTTGCCAGGCGTTGGCCCCCAGTGTGCGGGCCAGGTCCTCGTAATCCTCGCCGATGGACTGGAGCACGGCCAGAACGATAATGCCGGTGAAAGGTGTCGCCTTCCACAGGTACTCCAGGATGATGCCGATGGCGCGCTTATCGTAAACTAGAGCCGGGAAGTCAGCAGGTTCAGAGATGAGCTTCATCAGGTATCCAATTCGCGCTAGCAAGCCACTCTGGGTGAAAAGGAACATCACCGCAATGGCTCCCACGACGTGAGGGATGGGCACGTTCAATTGGAAGACGAAGGTTACGAAACGCTTGCCAGGCAGATCTTGCCGCAGCACCAGCGCGCAGACGATAGCCAGAATGGTAGAAAGGATAGTCGAAGCAAATCCAATCCAGCAGGTGAGCCCGAGTGATCGCAGGAAGGTCCTGTCAGTGAAGATGTTGACGTAGGCTTGAACGGTGAAGTCATTCTTCCCAATGACAGGCATATACTCGAAGCTCTGCATCAGCCCCATGACCAGGCCGCCCATAAACAGAACAATGACGACAGCCATCGCCGGCATCAACATCACCGGGATGCGCAGTCGCTCACGCCAGTCACCGATCATAAATCATCTCCCGAAGTGTGGATTGGGGGAGGAGGGGAACCTCCTCCCCCTTCGAAACCGATGTCCTATTCCTCTAGGACGTTCTCTCGCCAGCCATCCTCAATGGCGATCAACCAGCCAGATTGCAGCTCGGGCAGGCGATGCTCAGCCAAGACATCCAAGGGCACGACGGCGGGGCCAAACGGGTATGTCTCGAACTTCTCCCGCCATTCCTCAGGCAAGAGGCCGGGGTCCAGGGAGAGCATGCCGTGACCGGCGTCAAGCGCGCTATACTGGGCCTCTGGCGAGGCCATAAAGTTGGCCGCAACTACCGCCGCCGCCTTGTGCGGGGAGTTGTAGGCTATGGCAGTGTAGTTGGTGTTGGCTATGGTGCCTTCTTCGAGGACGTAGGTGTGGGTCGTCTCCGGATACTTGCCCGAATCGATCTTCGCTCGAACGTCGCCCACCCCGTAGGCCATCTCGAACCAGACCTCCCCCTGGCCAAAGAGCTCATACAGGGCAGTATTAGTTTCTGGGTAGGTCTCCCCCTTACGCCACAGGTAGGGCTCGATCTCGTTCAACAGCTCCCAGCAGGCGGGGAATTTCTCATCGAACAGCGCCTGGTCAAAGTCACCCAGGAACTGCTCATGGCCGCCAGTGGCATAGTAGCACATGTGACGGACCCAGACGCTGCCGGTGAAATCGGGCGGCGCGGGGTAAGTGAACTTGCCCGGGTTGTCCCTTATCCATTGAATCAGCGCCTCCATAGTCCTGGGCGGCTCGGGGAGCTTGGCGGTATCGTAGCCTATCACCACCTGGGCCTTCCAGTAGGGCAACTCGTACCCCTCGACGGGATACCCGAAGTCGTAGGCCACGCTGGCGTCATCCCAATTGACGTACTGACTGCTAGGGACCTGTTCCGCCCATGGGCCGTAGAGCAGATCGGCCTCCTTCATGGTGCGGAAGTTCTCGCCATTGATCCACATTATATCCACCGCGCCGTCGGTGTCCTGACCGGCCTCCTTCTCGCCCAGCACCTGGTTGATGAAGTCAGGGGCGCCAGCAACCGGCACCTGATTCAGAGTGATGTTGTACTTCTCCTTGAGCTGGTCGGCTAGCCAGCCGTTCACCCAGACGTTGATGCGGTCGTTGCCGCCCCACATCCAGTAGTTGACTTCCTGGCCATCGGCAGCAGCCACGATCTCGTCCCAGGTCATGTCCGCCAGTGCACCGGACAGACCCAGGGACTCTTTCTCCTCTGCTGCTGGCGCTGGTGGCTCAGTCGGCGCTGGCGCGGCAGGAGCACAGGCACCAAGCACCAGAATCACAACCATCAATAGGCCCAGCAGAGCAAACAGTTTGCGAGTCATTTCTTTCCCTCCTTAAGGGTTTGCAGTAGGTGTCCAATCTCAGTAGATCACAGAGGCTCACAGCGGACGGCCACGTCCGCTGTCTTTTTGCCGGACGGCTCGACTGAGGGCTTCAACCAAGCTCAGCCGAAGTCCTCGCCGAAGTCTTGGCAGTCCGGCGAGAGCAAATCGTGGTCTGCTGAATCTGACATTACGACTGACCATTAACATTCCTATCTACACTCACTTCAGTCATCCGACATAGATCACCCCCCTTCACTCAGATGGCAGCAGCGGCGAAACCAGATGGTCCTGGTAAGGTATTCTCTCCAAGATGTCTATCCCTGCCCAGGCAGCCAACTCGCGCAGCGCAGCGCTCCACTCGCCCAGAGCCAGCGGGTAGTGGTGGGGCAGGCCGTGGTAAGCCATCGTCTCCATGAGGTCCGGGATGGTCGCTGGCTCGCCATTGATGCGTAGGTTGCTCAGCCAGCCGCGGCTGCCGTCATAGCCTCTCGTGGGGCCTTCCACGATGTCGCCTGTCATCAGGAATGCACGGTCAGTGCCCGAGCTGAAGCGCATGATCGTGGCCGGGCCTGGGGCCAGAACCAGGTCGGATGCGGCCCCGCTGGGCGGTTTGTCGGGCGGGCTGGCTCGGTCCAGTGTGGGATGATAGATGAGCCGCAGACCAGCCTCGCCGGCCAGGCTCGCCGCAGTGGGGCCGCAATGCCAGAACTGGACCAGAGCTTGTCCTTCCATCTCCATAATGGCCACCAGGTCCAGCAAGGTCGTGGGTTCGTCGCTGAGGAAGTGGAGGGCGAGCATGCTGACCGCACCGAGCACGTCGCCTTCACACGAGGTCACCAGGCCTGTGTCATTCAGCCAACTCACTGCAGCACATGGGCCGAAGCCGCCCAACTCGCTCTGGAACTCGGGAAAGCAACGCAAAGCCAGCGCACTGTAGCTCCCTTGATCGGCCAGGTCACGAATCGCCAGGGCGACACGGCCGGTGAGTTCCAGCCAGTCTCTGCTCACTGCCACGTCGGCCGCTCGCCCCGCCATCTCGGTCACGAGGGCTGACACCTGCGGTTCCTGATACTGAGGTACTCTCTCGAAGACCTCGTCCAACGACCGCTGCTCTACGCGCACTCCCAGGCGCGCCGCGATGGTGTCGGCATTGTAAGTGAGGTTGTAGAAAGTCGGCGCAATGTCGCCTATCAGGGCAATGCGAGTTTGGCGCAGTCGCTTCAGGGTGGTCAGCGCTTGCACGGTCAGCCGCAGGCGGCGGCGGAACCGGTCGTCGTCGGGTTCGCCGTAGAACCACTTGAATGGGAAGCGTCGCTCTGGGAGAGTCAGCCGGACGATGCTGGCGAACATGTTGAATCCGGTGAACGAGTTGAGCGGGATCTCTCCGTCCAGGGAAGGCTCCGGCACGGCCCATAGGCCCAGGGGAACGTCCATCCGCGCCACCGGAAGGATGACATCGCCCATGGCGAAGGAACTCGCTTGCACGAGGACGAAGTCAGCGCCAGCGTCCTCCAGTTGTCGCTGGGCCGTCTCGGCCTGCTCGGCGGTCTGAACGGGTTCCGCTACTGTGGCCAGGTCGAAATCCCATTCAGTGGCCAGTTCCTCCAGTGTCGCTATTGCCCGCGGGTAGATGCCGTACCGCTCTGCCGCGAAGTTGGGGAAGGATGCCCCGATCAAACCTACTTTCAGCCTGTCCATGTTTCATCCTAACACAGTTCTATTCAGTCGTCTCACTACCGGACAGTTCTTGAACACGAATGCCACGAATGGACAGAGTCCACAAATTGCGCTGAGGTTCATGGAAAGCATTCGTGAAATTTGCATATTCGTGCTATTCGTGATGAAGATCCAGGCGTTCGGCAATAAGTGTTCGGTACTGAATTCAGTCGTCAAGGTTGTGACGTTGTGATAATGACGATTTTCAGGGATTCGCCTGCTTGTTGCAGCAACTCGATCGCATCGGCCACCCGATCCAGCCCGAAGCGATGGGTGATCAACTCCTGCGTGGCGATGCGGCCACTGGCCAAAAAGCCCAGCACCTGACGGGTCTCAATGTGCGTCGTGGAATAGGTGGTCGTCAGCGTGAGTTGTCGGAAGAAGAAATCGTTGAGGTTCAGTTTGAGTTCGGTATCGGGCGGTGGCGGGGCGAACACATGCACCGTTGCTCCCTTGCCCGCCAGACTCAAGCCGAACTCCACTGGCGCCACTTGGTGCGGCGTCACGATGACTGAGTCGGCTCCACGGCCGTCGTTCAGTTCGAAGAGCCTTGCCTTGCCATCCTCCGCTTTGGGGTTGATGGTGTGATCGGCCCCCAGCCTCCGTGCCTTCTCCAGCCGCCAGTCCGAGAAGTCGAAGGCGATGATCTTCGCCGCGCCCCACAGGCGGGCAAACTGGACAAAGGCCAGGCCCATCAGGCCTGTGCCAATCACCGCCACGGTGTCGCCCGGCTGGATGCCCGCCACCTTGATCCCCTTGAGCACGCAGGCCAGCGGCTCGATGAGCGTGCCTTCCTCGAAGGAGACGCTATCGGGCAGACGGTGTGTGTCCAGCCGCACCAACTCGGCCGGCACCCGCACGACTTCGGCGAAGCCGCCCGGATCGAGGTGCACCTGCGTGAAGTGTTCGCACATCGTATAGTCGCCGCGCCGGCAGTAGTGGCAGACCATGCAGCCCACGTGGTGATGCACGTAGACGCGGTCGCCTTCTTTGAACTTCTCAACCCCCTCGCCGACCTCAGCGACGATGCCGGCAGGCTCGTGGCCCAGAATGACCGGGGCCTTGTGGGCCAGGTACCACTCCATGGTGTCGCCGCCGCACAGCCCGCAGGCCTCGATCTTGACCAGTAACTCGCCAGGGCCGATCTGCGGTATCGGGCGCTCCTCCAGCCGCACGTCCCGATTGCTGTAGTAGACGGCGACGTTCATCATCTCGGTCACTGGCTCTTCTCCACTAGCCCGGCAGGATCGCCGTTTTGACACAGCGGCCATCCATCATCATCTGCAAGGCTTCCTCCAGCCGCTCCAGCGGCAGCTCGTGCGTGACCAATGCGTCGGCGTCTATGACGCCGGCCTCGATCAACCGCAGCGCCCGGAAGCAGTCCCGCGGCGTGAGGTGGTAGGGGCCGATCAGCGTCAGTTCGTCGTAATGCACGCGGACGGCATCCACCTCGACCTGAGTGCCACTGGGCAGACCACCAAACCACAGTACTCGCCCGCCCTTGCGCACAGCGGCGACCGCCGTCAGCCAGGCGGCCTTGGCGCCGGCACTCTCGATGGCCACATCGGCGCCGCGGCCGTCGGTCAGCTCACGCGCCACGGCGACCGGGTCCTCACGCTCGGGGTTGACGATGCACGTGGCGCCAAGCTGCTGAGCCACCGCCAGTCGCTCGTCTTGGAGGTCCACGGCGATCACCTGCGCGGCCCCCTGGCGCAGCGCCAACTGCAGGTGCATCAGCCCGATGGGGCCCCCCGCCCCGATGACGATCACCGTCTCGCCCGGCCGAATGCGCACCAGGTCTTGCCCATGCACGACGCAGGCCAGCGGTTCCATCAGCGCGGCGTGCCGGTAGGGGAGCGGATCCGGGATGCGGTAGGTGTTCTGGCGCACGATGGGCCCAGGCACCCGGACGAACTCGGCGAAGGCCCCGAGATTGATGACCAGGTGATCGCACAGGTTCTGCTGGCCGTGCTTGCAGTAGAAACAGAGATTGCAGGGCGCCGAGTTGCCGGCCACGACGCGCATGCCCGGCTCGAACTCCCGCACCGCCGCGCCGACGGCTAGCACATCACCGGCAAACTCGTGGCCGAACAGCGTCGGCGGCGGGATCTTGGGATGGCCCCGACGGTAGGTTTTGACGTCGGTGCCGCAAGTCAGCGCCACGCGCACCCGCACCAGAATATCGTCCGGGCCGATGGCTGGAACAGGCACCTGGCGCAGTTCCAGCACTCCGGGTTCCAGGTACACCACACCACGCATCGTCTCGGGAAGCATGCGCACGCTCTCTCCAGGTTTACAACGAGAGGGGATAGCGGCCGTACCTCTCCGCCGCCCGCACCATGGCCTCGATGTTCTCCAAGGGCGTGCCCTCGCTCAGGCAGCCGGAAGCGCTGAGCATGTAGCCGCCGCCGGGGCCAGCCTTGGAGATCATCTCCCGGCACTCCGCTTCGACTTCCTGCGGTGTGCCGTGAAGCAGGGTCTGCAACTGGTGCATGTTGCCGATGAGGCACAGCCGGTCGCCGACGCGCTGCTTAGCCTCGCCGATGTCAATCTCCGGCGCCAGATGCAGCGCGTCGATGCCCGT
>JACNHM010000003.1 GCA_014383605.1 Chloroflexota bacterium | reverse complement strand
GGACGTGTGGGATACCCTCGACGGCTCCGACGCCCGCCAGAAGCCGATGCAGGGCCTTGAATGGCTCCTGGGGGAAGGGCAGGTCGTCGGGAAACCGCCTGACTTTGGGTTTGACAGAGACCGGGGTCATCTCCACGATGTCTTCCGGGGCGAGGGTGGCGCGTATCTCATCCAGGTGTTTGTGCAATTCATAGGGTTCGATGAAAGTGAGGTACTCCTCTTCCGGTATCGGGGTCCCTAGTCGGGCGGCGAATTTGTCTCTTGATTCCGAATCAAAAGAAAACTGTGTTCTCACATCTTCACAGGGGTAGGCAGAGCAATGGGCGCAGGTCTGGACGCCGTTGAACACCGCGCATCTTCGTATCTTGCAGCCGTACTTGCCGTACACGAGCAGCGGGTTTTCGTCGTCGGGCGTCTGGCAGCCGTCGCAGTAACACCTCTGGACACTTAGCCGAACGCCCAGGTATTTGTGCCATCCGTCGCTGCACCTCTGCCTGTCCGCGTCGGTTTTCACGCTTTCTCTGTAGGCCGGGCAGCGGCCGCAGTTGGCGCCGCATTTGGAAAATAGGTCTTTCATTGGAAGTCCTCCTTGATCATCTGGATCATTTGGCTCCCCTGGCGACTCGAGCGGGGATGCGCTTTTCGAACAGGATTCCGCCCCGGCCGTCTGTCCCGACCTCGACAAACCCCACCTTGTTGTAGAAATGGCGCGTACGGTGGTTCCAGGCTGGCGTCCCCAGGGTCCATCTCTTGGCCAAGGGATACTCTTCCCACAGGAACTCCATGGCCTGGGCGCCGATCCCTTGATTCTGATGATCGGGATCAACGAAGATGCGCCCCAGTTCGTATTGCCGCGGTCCCTTGCGGAAGACAATGAAGCCGCCGCCGATCTGATCGCCGACCAAGATCTTGTAATAGTCGCCGACGCGCATCATCTTCTTCTGCCACTGCTCAGAACTGTAGCCAGGAGGGCCGCCCAACCCTGGAGCGCCGCAGTGGATGTCGCTATGGAACGCACGCTCGGAGATACGAGCCAACGCGGCGGCATCTTTTGGCCTGGCCTTTTCGCATCGAATCATGTCAGAACTCGTGCACATCGGCTATGGAGTGCGTTGCACCTTAGCTTAACGGCATTGGCTCTAAGAGTCGTTTCAGGAACCGCCCCGTGTAACTTTTCTCTGTCTGCACCACGTCCTCTGGCGTGCCCTGGGCGACGATGTAGCCGCCGGCGTCGCCGCCCTCTGGCCCCAGATCTACGATCCAGTCGGCGGTCTTGATCACGTCCAGGTTGTGCTCGATGACGATGACGGTGTTGCCGGCGTCGGTGAGGCGGTGGAGCACGTCCAGCAGCTTCTGGATGTCGGCGAAGTGCAGGCCGGTGGTGGGCTCGTCCAAGATGTAGACGGTGTCGCCGGTGGACACACGGGCCAGCTCCTTGGCCAGCTTGACCCGCTGCGCCTCGCCGCCGGAGAGCGTGGTCGCGCTCTGGCCCAGCTTGACGTAGCCCAGCCCCACGTCGGCCAGCGTGTGAAGGATGCGCTTGATCTTGGGCACGTTGGCGAAGAACTCCAGCGCCTCGTCCACGTCCATGTCCAGCACCTCGGAGATGTTCTTGCCCTTGTAGCGGATCTGCTGCGTCTCGCGGTTGAAGCGCGTGCCCTTGCACACGTTGCACGTCACCCACACGTCGGGCAGGAAGTGCATCTCCACTTTCTTCTTGCCGTGGCCCTTGCAGGCCTCGCAGCGGCCGCCTTTGACGTTGAAACTGAACCGCCCGGCCTTGTAGCCGCGCGCCTTGGCCTCCGGCGTCAGGGCGAACAGGTCGCGGATGTGGGTCATCACCTGGACGTAGGTAGCCGGGTTGGAGCGGGGTGTGCGTCCGATGGGCTCCTGGGTGATGCTGATCACCTTGTCCACGTGCTCCAGCCCTTCGATGCGATCATGCCCACCCACTTTCTGGGTTGCGTTGTGCAGCGCCGCAGCCAGGGCCGGGTGAAGCGTCTGCGCCACCAGCGACGACTTGCCGCTGCCGGAGACGCCGGTGACGCAGGTGAACAGCCCCAGCGGGAAGCTCACCTCCAGGTTCTTGAGGTTGTTCTGTCGCACGCCGACGACCGTGAGCCACTTGTCGTTGGTCGGCCGCCGCTGGCCGTTGGGCGACGTCACATGTAATTCGCCGCGCAGGTAGCGTCCGGTCAGCGAATCGGGGGTATCTATGATCGCTTGCAGTGGGCCGGCGGCCACCACCCAGCCGCCGTTGACGCCCGCTCCCGGCCCCAGGTCCACGATCCAATCGGCGGTGCGCATGGTCTGCTCGTCGTGCTCGACGACGACCACGGTGTTGCCCATGTCGCGCAGCCGCTCCAGCGTGTCCAGCAGGCGGCGGTTGTCGCGCGAGTGCAGGCCGATGCTGGGCTCGTCCAGCACGTAGAGCACGCCCACCAGCCCGCAGCCGATCTGGCTGGCCAGCCGGATGCGCTGCCCCTCGCCGCCGGAGAGGGTCGGCGCAGGGCGGTTGAG